>DAOMZC010000677.1:0-4092 GCA_035437965.1 Pseudomonadota bacterium | reverse complement strand
GGTGAACAGGTACGCGGTGCCCATCAGCACGCCGACCTTGACCCCGAGCCGCAGAAGCGGCGCGACAATCGCCACCGCCATCGCCGCCGAGCGGGCGTCGCTGATGCCGCCGGCCAGCAGCAGGTGCACCTCGCGCAGCTCTTGCCCCGCCTCGGCCGCGCTCAGGAGCTCGGCAACCATCGCCTCCCACAGCACGAAGCTCGAGCGCGGACCGACGTGACCGCCGCACTCGCGCCCTTCGAAGATGAAGCGGCGCGCCCCGAGCTCCAGAAACGAGCGCAGGAGCAGCGGGGAGGGGACGTGCAGGTAGGTGCGGATGCCCTGCGCCTCCAGCGCCTGCGCCTGATCCGGGCGGCCGCCGGCGATGAGCGCGAACGGGGGCTTGTAGCGCAGCACCACCTCCAGCTGCTCCTGGCGCAGCTCCGGCGGCACGAACCCGAGGATGCCGACGCCCCACGGCAGGGTCCCAAGCTGCGCCGCGGTCTGCGCCAGTAGGGGATCGAGCTCGCCGCCGCGCAGCAGCGCCAGGGCCAGGAACGGCAGGGCGCCGGTGCTGGCGACCTGCCACGCGAACTCCGCGGTGTCGCTTACTCGCGTCATCGCTCCCTGGACGATCGGGTAGCGGGTCCCGTGCGAGCGCGAAAGCGGTGCGCCGGCGGCCAGCGGTCCGGCGGTGGCCGCCTCGGACAGCTGCTCTGCCGCGGCCTCGCGCACGGCGCCCAGCACCGCCGCCGTGCTGCCGAAGCGCCGCGCCAGCGGACCGGCGTATGCGATGTCCTGACCGAGGAGCCACGCCCGCTCGTCGCTCGGCCTCTGCAGATAGGAGCAGAGCGTCGCGTAGGCCGCCGCGGCGTCGACCGCCTGGGCCCGCAAGAGCTGCTGCAGCGACGCCGCGGCCGGACTGCCGGGGCGAGCGTACAGCCGGTAGCGCGCCGGCTCGTCGGGTCCGGCCGGCAGCGCGTGACACTGCGGCTCGGTCCCGTCGAGGCGGGCGAGCCGGGTCAGGAGCTTGTCCGCCAGCGGCGACTCGCGGGTCAGCAAAAGTGGGCTGGTCAGAAAGACGCCGCGCGCGCCGCCGACGAGACAGGCGGCGGCTGTGTGCAGGCCGACTCCGCCCTGGACATAGATCGGCTCGCGGCGTTCCTTGATCAGCCGCTGCAACAGGACGAACGCGGTCTCCTCGCCGACCCGCCCCTCGGCCTCATGACCCTTGGCGAGCAGACCGTCCGGGGCGACGCGGGACGCCAGCTCGGCCTCCGGGCTGCTCGTCACTTCCACCAGCACCCGCACCCCGCGCTCGCGCAGCGGCGCGACCACCGCGGCCAGGGCGGCCGGCACACCGTCCGCGACGACCCCGCCCAGGGTGAGCACGACCCAGCCGAGCCGGCCGGTGCGCACGAGCTCAGTCAGCGCCGGAAGCTCCGCCAGCTGCGGCCACTGGCCCGGGGCCAGCTTGAGGGCGAAGGTCCCGCGGGTGCCGCGCTCGGCGAGCTGGGTGAGCGCGGCGGCGATGACCTCCGGCGCCGCGAACTCACAGTCAAGGACTCCTACTGCGCCGGCCTGCGCCGCCGCGATGGCGATCGCCGGGTCGAGCAGACAGGACTCGAAGCCGGCCGGGGCTCCTGCGAAAAATGAAAGGGGCTGCATAATTCCTCGCGTCCCGAAAGGACGGCGGCACGCTACCAGAAATCAAGCAGCACGGAAGCCCGGGGAAAGATTCCTGGCTGAGGGGGAGCCCCCCACACAGGGGCCAGGTCCCCACAGCCGGACCCACTTCTCGGTGGTGAGCGGCAGGATGACCAGGGTATGCAGGCGCTTGGCCGCTACGGTCATCCGGCCATTTATGAGCAGAGCGCCGCAGTCTGCGGCAAGACTACTTTTTCTAGGGGGAGCGGGTCAGGAGGGGAGCCGCGCGGTCGGCCGGGCGGCGCACGAGCGTTGTGCCGGAGCGCGATTACTCGCTGGCGCTGACGGTGTTCTCGCGCTGCAGCTTCTCGGCTTCCATCTGCGCCAGGCTGCCCTTGATGAGGGTGTAGATGTTGCTGCGGCACTCGCTCTCGCACTGCCGGTGCTGGCTGGCGTCGCCGCTCCAGCACTCGCCTTCGGTGCCGTAGCGGGGGCGCGCGCCCTGCAAGCGCTCTTCGGAGAGCAGCGCGAGGTACTGGTCGCACACCGCGGCCGGGCTGCGCGGGGTGTTGATGTCGGCGTGCTCGCCGATGGCCGCGAGGCCGGCGCTGACGCCCTGGCTGTCCGAAGTGAGGGCGAACTCATGAGCGCAGCCGCCGAGCATCGCGACAAGGCCGAGGGCAATGGAAGTGAACGAAGAAGAACGAGAATTGCGGTGCATGGTCAACCTCTCCAGAATTTCTCAGATGACTCTGTGATGACTCTGGCCTTGAGCAAGGGCGATGCCAATTGGCCAAGGAAGGAGGCTCGCGCGCGCGGCGCCGAAAATGGCAGAAAGTCCGCGCGGTTATCCACCGTCGCCCGGCTCGCCCCTGCGGAGGGCTGGCGCGGACCCTGTCCGGAGGGATCTGTCCAGTGTCCAAGAAGTGTCCAAGAAGTGTCCAGGAAGTGTCCGCGGACACTCCATTCCCAGTTCTGGGAATCGGACAGCGGGGAAACCTGAGTCAAGTCACCAGCATGAGCGTCCGGGTGGGAGCGGCGCTCCGGCTTGCCTACTGGTCCGCCGGCCTACTGGACAGGAGGATTTTTGCCCAGCTTGCGCTGCAGGGAGCGGCGCGGCAGGCCCAGACGCCGGGCGGCCTCCGAGATGTTGCCGCGGCAGTCGCGCAGGACGCGCTGGATGTGCTCATACTCGGCCCGCGCCAGCGAAGGCGCCGAGTAGCCGGTGGCGGCGGTCGCCGGCGGGACCAGCGGTTCCAGCGGCGCCAGCGGCGGCAGATCGGCGCGCTGGAACGCGGCCACCAGATCGTCGGCGTCGGCCGGCTTGGGCAGGTACTGCACCGCGCCGAGCCGCACCGCGTCCACCGCGGTGGCGATGCTGCCGTAGCCGGTCAGGATGACGATGCGGGTGCTGGAGTCGAGCGCCGCCAGATCGCGCACGACCTCGAGTCCGGAGCGGCCGGGCATGCGCAGATCGACGACCGCATACTCGGGGGAGTCGGCGCGCGCCAGCTGCAGGGCGGCGTCGTAACCGTCCGCGGTCCGTACCTCGTAGCCGCGGTCACGCAGCGCCCGCGCCAGGCGCTCGCGGAACGCCTCATCGTCATCGACCAAGAGTACCGTGGGCCGATCTTCGGCGCTCATGCGCACACCGGATCGTGGGCCAGCGGCGGCTGCTTGTCCTTGCCCGGCACGTACAGCGCGACGGCGCCGTCCAGCGGCAGAGTGACCGTGGCGCGCGTTCCCTGCCCGAGCGTCGAGACGAACCCGAGCTGGCCGCCCAGACTCTCGAACACCGCGTGGCAGAGGAAGACCCCCAGGCCCATGCCGGCCCCCGGGGCCTTGGTGGTGAAGAACGGCTCGCCGAGGCGCCGCAGGGTCTCGGCCGACATGCCCGCCCCGTGATCGGTAACCTCGATCAGAAGGACGCCGCGGCTGCGTCGCACCGCGACCGCGACCGGCACGCGCGGCGGCGACGACTCCAGGGCATTCTTGAGCAGGGCGCGCAGGGCCTGGGCGAGGGAGCGCAAGGGCAGCCGCAGCGCCAGCTGCTCGACCTCCGGGTCGACCGTCAGCTGCACCTGCGCCGCGCCCGCCAGGCCCTCCTGCGCCGCCTCCAGGACCGCGCGGGCGGTGGTCTTGATCAGGCTCTCGCCCATGCTGTCGCCGGCCTCGCGCCCGAGCTGGTCGAGGACGCCGCGACAGCGCGCCACTTGGCCGCGGATGAGCTGCACGTCGTCGAGCGCCGCGCCGTCGCCGGGTGCGCTGCGCAGCTGCCGCTCGAGCTCTTTGGCGGCGACCGCGATCGTGGCCAGCGGCGTCGCCAGCTCGTGGGCGGCGCCGGCGGCCAGGGTGGCGAGCGAGGCCAGCTTGTCGCGCCGGGCGGCCAGGCTGCGCGCCGCTTCCAGCTCGGCCTCGCGCTGCGCCAGCTCGCGCCGGATGCGCAGGAGGAAGTAGACGATGAAG
>DAOMZC010000676.1:0-4094 GCA_035437965.1 Pseudomonadota bacterium | reverse complement strand
CAAGGTCGAGTTCCTCAAGCCCGTATACGCCGGCGACTACGTCGAGGCCGAGGGCGAGATCGTGGGGTGGGGACGGACCTCGCTGCGGATGGAGTTCGTCGCGCGGAAGGTGATCGCGCCGGCGCCGTCGGCGAGCCCGTCGGCGGCCGACTTCCTGGCCGAGCCCGAGGTGGTGGTGCGCGCCAGCGGCACCTGCGTCGTGCCCGAGGCGAGCCGGCGGCCCGTCGCGGTGTGGGGCGAGGGCCGTCCCGGGCCCTGCATCGTCACCGCCGCCATCGTCGGCGCCGAGACCACGCGCGAGCAGAACCCGCACCTGCCCATCACCGCCGACGAGATCGGCGAGGAGGCGCAGCGCTGCGCCGAGGCCGGCGCCTCCGTGATCCACCTCCACGTGCGCGACGAGCTGGGCCGCGCCTCGCAGGACGCCGAGCGGTTCCGCGCCGCCATCCGCGCCATCCGCGCCCGCTGCGCCCCGATCATCCAGACCTCGACCGGTGGTGCGGTGGGCATGGCCATCGACGAGCGCTGCGGCCCGCTCACCCTCAGCGGCGCCGACGCGCCCGACATGGCGACCCTGAACGTCGGCACCATCAACTTCGGCGACGACATCTTCGTCAACAAGCGCCTGGACACCCAGCAGGTGGCGGCGCGCATCGCCAAGGCCGGCATCGTGCCCGAGGTCGAGCTCTACGACCTCGGCCACCTGGACATCGTCCGCGAGCTCATCGACCGCGGTCTGCTCAGCCTGCCCCTGCACGCGCAGTTCGTCCTCGGGGTGCGCGGCGCCCTGAGCGCCAGCCGGCGCAACGTCGAGCTCCTGGTCGAGCGGCTCGCCGACTTCCCGGGCTCCAGCTGGGGCGTGGCCGGCGTCGGGCGCCACCAGCTCGCCATGGCCGAGCTGGCCGCGGCGCTCGGCGGCAACGTGCGGGTCGGCCTGGAAGACAACATCTTCCTCGAAAAGGGCGTGCTCGCGCAGGGCTCGGCGCCGCTGGTGGCGCGCGCGGTCGAGCTCTGCCAGGCGGCCGGCCGCGCGGTGGCGACCCTGGACCAGGCCCGCGCCCTGCTCACCGCCAAAGCCCCCCCAAGCTGAACTGCGACCCAGCTGAGATCGGAATTTTTACTTAGGAGCGGGTGGCGCCGGAGGCGGGGGCCCCGGCACGCGCGCAAGCGACGGGGTGCCGCAGGTGACAGGACCCGCTCCGGTTCGGGTTTAGTTTGAGGCGTGGTTCAGCAGGCTCGCTCGCCCGGCTGGCGGCCCGCGATCTCCCCGAAAACATTCATTGATTCCCGGTCGATTTCCATGGTAAGAGGCGACGCGTCTACAGAAAAACAGCAGGCCGCCGCCGAGCACTCGGCACGGTCCGGCGCCAACCCTCTTGAACTCCTCTGGGCCTGCGGGCCCGGTACCGACGGAGAACGCCACGGAGAACCAGAACAAGCCCCCGACCGACAGCAAGCCCGCGACGTCCGGCGCTCCGAGCTCCCCCGGGAACTTGTCAGCAGATGCCGCCGCCAAGCCGCCCGGCGAGTCCACGGCGCCTGCCGATAAGGAGCAGCCTGGTGGCAGCGCCTCCGGCTGGGTCCAGGCCTCCCGCTTCAGCTACGTCGGGATCTTCTTTGGAGTCGCCGTCTTTCTCGGCTTCCTCTTTGGTAGATGGCTTGATCGAAAATTCGGTACCGACCCCTGGCTGATGCTCGTAGGCGTGCTTTTTGGCATTGCCTCGGGATTCAAAGAGTTGTATCGCCTGACGGCGAGTTACCGCACTGAACAGAAAAAGAAGCCCTGAACGTGTCCAGCGACCTCCAGTCCCCTCCCGCTCCGACCTCTTCCGCGCCGACGGTGCCCGCCACCGCCGCGCCGCACCTGCTCGTCATCGAGCGCTGGGCGGTGCTCCTCGGTGCGGCGCTCTGCGGCACGACCCTGGTCTGGGGAAGTCCGCGGGTGCAGCTCGGGGCGTGCGTGGGTGCCGGGCTGAGCATCCTCAATGCCCGGGTGCTGCGCTACCTCGGCGCTCGGCTGAGCGGCGCGCGGCCCGGAGCCCCAAGCTCGCAGACCTCGCCGAGTTCAGTGGGCCTTCTGGTGCTGCTGTTCCAGCTCAAGCTGGGCGTCCTGGCGGCGCTCCTGTACCTGGCGCTGCGGCTGTTGCCGCTGCAGCCGATCGCGCTTGTGCTAGGGTTGTCCGCCCTGCCGGTGGCGATTGTGGTACGCGGCATCCAGTACGGCCTGCAGGCGGCGGCGCCCGCGGCGGCTTCCCCCTACTCAGATTCCTACACGGAGAGCTAATTCGCGATGGATGAAGAATCCTCTTGGTTTGACCTGCTGCCGGGCCTGCGCGGCCTGGAGGCGTGGGCAAAGCACTTCCTTGGACGCGAGGATGAGTCCCAGGCGTTCTATTTCCGCGGCGGACCGTTCGTCGAGTCGCACTTCACCCTGACCCACGTGATGGCGGCGCTGCTCGTGCTGGCGTTCGTCACCATCGGCAGCCTGAGCTTCGCCTCAGCCATGCGGCGCGGCGGCGAGCACGCGATCGTCCCGCCCAAGCAGTTCTCGCTGCGCAACCTCTTCGAGATGCTCGGCGACGGCCTGTGGAACCTGACCAAGAGCATCATGGGCGAGAAGAACGGCCGCCGCTACCTGCCGCTCATCGGGACGCTGGCGTGCTTCATCTTTTTCAGCAACGTCCTGGCCCTCATCCCGGGCATGATCCCGCCGACGACGACGCTCAAGACCAACGTGGCGCTGGCGCTGACCGTGTTCTTCATCACCCACATCGAGGGCATCCGTGCCCAGGGCGTGGGCAACTACCTCAAGCACTTCGCCGGACCCATCTGGTGGCTGGCGCCGCTCATGTTCATCATCGAGATCATCGGCCACCTGGCGCGCCCGCTGTCGCTGTCGCTGCGCCTTATGGGGAACATGGTCTCGGACCACAAGGTGGTCGGGGTGTTCTTCTCGATGGTGCCGCTGCTCGTCCCGGTGCCGTTCCTGATCCTGGGCACCATGGTCGTCATCATCCAGACCCTGGTGTTCTGTCTGCTGTCGATGGTCTACATCAACATGGCGGTCACCGTGCACGAGCACGAGGACTCCCATGATGGTCACGCTCACGATCACGCTGATGATCACGCTCACGGGGCCAAGGCGCACGCCCACGCCTAGGCGCCGTCGAACTAACGAGGCTTCACTCTCTCTCAACGTCATGAAAATGGAACTCAGAAGGAGGAATTTAGCGATGAAGATCACCAAGCAAATGGCCGCGGCAGTCGCTGCGCTGTTCACGCTGCTGGCAACTGCGGTCGCCCACGCGCAGACTGTCTCTCCCGAGATCGCCCGGGCGGAGAACCCCCGCTGGTTCGCCCTGGCCGCCGCTATCGGCCTGGGAATCGCGGCCTTCGGCGGCGCCCTGGGTCAGGGACGCGCGGCCGCTGCGGCCCTGGACGGCATCGCCCGCAACCCGGGCGCCAACGACAAGCTGTTCACCCCGATGATCATCGGTCTCGCCCTTATCGAGTCGCTGGTCATCTACTCGCTGCTGATCGCGCTCCTGCTCTACGCCAAGCTCTAGTCTGTTCCGCGCCGGCGCTGCCGGCTGCTCCGGAATCTCTCCTCAAGCACCGCAAGCAATAACGGCGCAGGCCCGCCCGACTACAGAGTCGGTCGGTGCCGCGCCGCTAGCTATTTATCAAAAAGGAATTTGCAGCTGAAAGAGCGCGCCAGGCTCCGAGCCCGGCGCTGCTGAGGAGGGAAGCGGGCCGGCCAGCCGGGGTAGCTGGCCGCTGTTTAGCCGATGGCTAGCCCGACATGCTGGCGATGAAATCGCCGTTGCTGTCGGTCTTGGCGATCTTGTCGCGCATGAACTCCATCGCGTCCACGACGTTGAGCGGGTGCAGGAGCTGGCGCAGGATCCAGATCCGTCCCAGCACCCGATCGTCGACGAGGAGCTCTTCCTTGCGGGTGCCCGACTTGTTGATGTCGAGGCACGGGAAGATGCGCTTCTCCATCAGCTTGCGATCCAGGTGGATCTCGGAGTTGCCGGTGCCCTTGAACTCTTCGAAGATGACCTCGTCCATGCGCGAGCCGGTGTCGACGAGCG
>DAOMZC010000675.1:0-4095 GCA_035437965.1 Pseudomonadota bacterium | reverse complement strand
AGCCAGATCGGCTGACCGGGCCCGGTGGGCCACAGCACCATCCGCGGCGTCTTGTCCGGGACCACGGCCAGCGCCCACCGCCCATCCGGGGACAGGGCGAGCGCCGTCCCTTCGCCCAGGCGCACCGCCGGCGAGCCGTCCAGCTTGCGCACGAAGGTCGAGTACAGCGGCCCGCCGCCTTCGCCCGTCTCGTCAAACAGCAGGGTCTGCCCATCGGCCGACAGATCCACGGCGCGCGAGAAATCAAACCACGACAGCTCGTGCTCTTCTCGGCTGCCGCGCGGGCGCGCCAGGGCGGCGCACTGGAACTTGTCCTGCGAGATGGGCGCCCGGCCGTCACGGGCCACATCGTGGATGCGCAGCGCGCCGGCGCCCCGCAGCAGCACCCGCTCTTCGCCCTCCAGGTTCACCGCCCACAGCGAGGTCAGGATCCCGGTCTCGGCGGCGCTGAACCAGACCTCGTTGCCGCTTGGGTGGAAGGCCAGGCTCACCAGGTGGTTGAAGCGGCGGGTCAGGACCGTGTAGCGGCCCTTCACGTCCACCATGGCGACCACGCCGCCGGTGTCGCCCATCACCGGGTGCTCGAGGAAGACCACCCGCTGGCCATCGGGAGACACGCGCAGCTGGTTGATGAGCCCCGAGGTCTCGAACAGGACGCGACCGATCGGATACTCAAGGCGGAACTTGCGCTCGCTGGCGCAGATGACGGCAAGCTGCGTCCCGTCGGGTGACCAGTCGGCGGCGTGCACGCCGGTAAGCACGTCGCGCGGGGCGCCGCCGGCGAGCGGCGCGCGGGCCAGGGTGGCGGTGGGGAGCTCCGGGCTGCCAAAGCGCACCATCGCCAGCTCCCCGGGACCGGACAGCGCGAACACGTGCGCGTCCGAATACAGGAGCCGCGACTGCGGCTGGTCCGTGCGCACCTCGTAAAGACTCAGCAGGGTCTGCTCCCACGCCGCGCCATAGACCACTGTGTTGCCATCGGCGGCAAAGCGCGCGTTCTCGATGACGCCGCGGCGGAACGTAAGCTGGCGGAAGCGCGGCGAGAAGCAGCGCGCCACCGGCCGCAGCCGCTGGCCGAGCGCGATCGCCGCCGCGTACGAGCCGAGAAGCCCGGTGCCGCCGAGCACCATCGCCGCCCGGCGGGTCAGCTTCGGCGGCCGCAGAATCGGCAGCTGACCCAAGAGCGGCCGCTCATCCGACACCGCGGACACTGCCTCCAGCGCATAGGCGATGTCGCGCGCCGAGTGGAAGCGCTCCTGGGGATTTTTCTCCAGGCAGCGCTGGATGACCCGCTGCAGCGCGGTGGGCACCAGGCGCTCGCTCCCCGTATCCATCTGCGGATCCTCTTTGAGGATCGCCATCGTCATCTCGAGCACGGAGGGCCGGGCGAAGGCGCGCCGCCCGTAGAGCAGCTCGTACAAGATGAGCCCGAGCGCGAAGATGTCCGAGCGGGCGTCCACCGGGAGACCCTGGATCTGCTCGGGCGACATGTAGCCGGGAGTGCCCATGAGCACCGCCGGATCAGTACGCAGATCGCCGGGCGCGGTGCGCGCCGCATCGCTCGGCAGGCCGCTCGGCAGCTCGGAGGGGCTGAGCTTGGCCAGCCCGAAGTCGAGGATCTTGACCCGGCCATCGGGAGTGAGGAGAAGGTTCTCCGGCTTGAGGTCGCGGTGGATCACTCCCTTGTCGTGCGCCGCGGCAAGGCCAGCGGCGATCTGCAGCGTGTAGTCGACCGCCTTGCGGATCGGCACCGCCCCTTCGGTGAGCCGCTCGCGCAGGGTCTTGCCCTCGATGAGCTCAGCGACCATGTAGGGCATGCCCTGGAAGGTGCCGACATCGTAGAGGGTCAAGATGTTGGGATGGGACAGCGAGCTTACCGCCAGCGCCTCTTTCTCGAAGCGCAAGAGGCGCGGCGCGTCCTTGGCCAGCTCGCTGGTGAGGACCTTGACCGCGACATCGCGATGCAAGCGCCCATCGTGCGCGCGATAGACCTCACCCATACCCCCGACCGCGATGAGCGAGACGACCTGGTAGGGACCCAGTCGCGCGCCAGCCTGCAGCATCATATCCAGTCAGTATAGAACTGCCTTTTTGTCCGGGGCACAGGATTCCATAGTTATTCCTGTCGCTCACGCCGGATAAAATGTCGGGCAGAACGGGGCGCTGAACGTGCCCGCAAGCCTGGCTGCGAGGTGGCCGGGACCGCTCTGGTCCGGCTTTCGTCCCGCGCGCAGCTGGCGCTTTCCGGCCCGGGGCCGAGCCTGGAGAGGATCCGAAAATCTGGTAGTCTACGTATGAGCCTGCCCAGACTTTGCCCCCCTGGCTATAGATGCTGCAGCCGGCCCGGTCGCCATATAGGGAGAAGTAGTGGATGTTGTTGAAGCAACCAGAAGATCTGTCCGGTTCTGAGATCACCCCCAAGGAGGTCTTCCTGAACCGCCGCCGGTTCCTCATCGGCAGCGGCGTCGCCGGGCTGTCGATTGCGACGGGGGCCTATCTCATCGGGGGCGATCGCGAGTCCGCGGCGGAGGCCGGCAAGAAGCTCGAAGGCGTGCGCAAGAGCGCCTACCACGTAGATGACAAGCAGAACACCTACAAAGAGGCGACGACCTACAACAACTTCTACGAGTTTGGTACCGGCAAGGACGAGCCGGCCGACAACGCCAAGCACTTCCGGACCCGCCCGTGGTCGGTGCGCATCGAGGGCGAGGTCGCCAAGCCCAGAGAGATAGACATCGAGGCGCTCCTCAAGCTGGCGCCGCTGGAAGAGCGCGTCTACCGCTTCCGCTGCGTCGAGGCATGGTCGATGGTGGTGCCGTGGATAGGCTACTCCTTCAGCGAGATCTGCAAGCTCGTGCAGCCGACCGCCAAGGCGAAGTTTGTCCAGTTCGTGACGCTCAAGGATGAAAAGCAGATGCCCGGCCAGACCTCCGAGGTGCTCGACTGGCCGTACGTAGAGGGCCTGCGCATCGACGAGGCGATGAATCCGCTGACCCTCCTATGTCTTGGTATGTATGGAGAGGTATTGCCGAACCAGAACGGCGCTCCGGTGCGCATCATCGTTCCGTGGAAGTACGGCTTCAAGAGCGCCAAGAGCCTGGTCACGATCCGCTTCACAGAGAGCCAGCCACCGACGAGCTGGAACAAGTCCAACCCGGCGGAGTACGGCTTTTACTCCAACGTCAACCCGGAGGTCGACCACCCGCGCTGGACCCAGGCCAGCGAGCGCCGGATTGGTGAGTTTCGGCGCCGCCGGACCTTGCCGTTCAATGGCTACGCAGACCAGGTGGCGAAGCTCTACGCCGGCATGGACCTACATAAGTTCTTCTAACTCAAGGTCCTTTCGGGGTCCTTCCGGGCGGAGACTGCTCGGCTCGTTGTCGGCCGCGGACTCGGCCAGGCGCGCGGAGAATTTCTCCAGCGTACGCTTCCTATGCTTGAGCCTGCGCATAGGGTCTGATAGCGTCCTTACATGTCAACAGGAAAATCCGACCACCGCTCCAAGAAGTCGGCGACGGAAAAGGCAGCCTCGGCGACGAAGAACTCGGGTCCGGCGGATCAGCCGGCAGCCGAGGACGCCGCGGCCTCGACGACTGAATCTGCGGCAGCGGTAAGCAGGTCGGCGGCCAAGGGAAAAAAGCCTGCTGGTCAGGCGGCTTCCAAAGAGCCGGCAAAGCCGGTCGCGGCCAAGGGGAGCAAGGTCGGTGAGCAGCGTGCCCCGGAGGCTGCTCCGGCGCGGGCGGCCAAGGGAGCGCCGGATTCCCAGCCGGACGTGAGCGGGGGCAAGGTCGCACCATCGGCGAAGACCATTCGCCCGGTGGCGACAGAGGGAGCAAAGCGCGCCCGGCCGGCGGCGGCCGAGCCGACGCCCGCGCCCGCGCCGGTGAACAAGAGCAAGAGCAAGAACAAGCCGGCCGGTGAGGCGACGCTGGCTGCCGAGGCCGCGCCGGCCCGCAGCGCCCGCCCGAGCAAGCCGACTGCGCCGTCGAGCAAGCCCATTCGGCCCTCGGTGGCCTCTCCGGCCGAGACGCCCAAGGCGCTCAAGCCGGACCTGGCGGAGCCCGAGGCGGGTCCGCCGCGCAAGGCTCCGCCGCG
>DAOMZC010000674.1:0-4098 GCA_035437965.1 Pseudomonadota bacterium | reverse complement strand
CAAGACCGCCGACACCAACACCCCGTTCCTCATCGCCGAGCTGCGCAGCCTGGGCGTGGCGCTGCGCGAGATCGTCGTCGTCGCCGACGACGTGGCCGCGATCGCCGAGGCGGTGCGGCGGGTCGCGGCGCGCTCCGACTACGTCTTCACCTCGGGCGGGGTCGGGCCGACGCACGACGACGTGACCATGGCGGGGGTGGCCGCGGCGTTCGCGGTGCCGGTGGTCCGCCACCCGCAGCTCGCCGAGCTCCTGCAGACCTACTACGCCGAGAAGAAGCTGCCGCTCGTCGAGCGCAACCTGCGCATGGCCGATCTCCCGGCCGGCACCACCCTCATCGAGGGGCCGCAGCTGCGGTGGCCGATGCCGCGCCTGCACAACGTCTACATCCTGCCCGGCATCCCCGAGATCTTCAGGCGCAAGTTCCTCGCCATCCGCGAGCTGTTCCGCGACGCGCCGTTCCACCTGCGCCAGGTCTTCGTGCGCAGCGAGGAGGGCGAGATCGCCCGCCACCTCGACGTGGTCGCCGGCAAGTATAAGGACGTGGCCCTGGGCAGCTACCCGCGCCTGGAGCCCGATGAGGACGGCCACCGCGTCAAGCTGACGCTGGAGGGCAAGGAGCGCGAGCGGGTCGACAGCGCCGCCATCGAGCTCATCGCGCTGCTCGGCGCCGAGGTCATCGTCCGCCAGATCTAGGCAGCTCTAGGTGTGATCCGGCGGCGGCTGGGCGGCCTGGCGGCGGCGGACGCGGCGACGCAGGCGGAACACGACCAGCACCGCCGCGACGACCGCCAGCACCTGGAAGCCGTACCGCTTGAGCAGGTGGAGGACGTGCCGGCCGCGCAGGTGAGAGGGCGGGTGGGCGCCGGGGGCGAGGTGCTCGGCGACCATGGCGGCGGTCGGGGCGCGGGCGAGCGGCAGCGCCGCGCTGTCCAGCGGCTGGCCCTGCGGGACGCGCGCCGTGACCGTGATCTGGTCGTGCGCCGGGTCGGCGGTGGGGGTTACGCGGATCAGCATGTAGTGGTGCTCGGCCGCGTAGTGCTGCAGCGCCGCTTCGTCGTGCCGGTCGCAGCTGCCCTGCTCGTAAAGCGGCGCGCCGCCGCCGCCGGAGACGAAGTAGGCGACGCCGTTGCGCTCCAGGCGCTGGTAGGAGTGATCGTGGCCGGCCAGCACCGCGTCGACGTGGTAGCTCTCGAACAGCGCCATCCAGTCGGAGACGTAGCGGGCGACCCCGCAGTGCCAGCTTGCCGACAGCGGCGCGTGGTGCATAAGGACCATGCGCGCCCGCACCGTGGGATCGGCGGCGGCGCGGCGCAGCTCGTCCTCGAGGAAGCGCGTCTGCTCGGGATCACCCGGGCGGTTGCTGTTGAGGACGATGACGAGCAGCTGGCCGTAGCGCACCGGGTAGTAGCCGGCGGCGGCGCGCGGGAACAGCTCCTTGAAGGCGCGGCCCTCGCTGTCGCCGATGAGCTCGTGGTTGCCCAGGGTCGGGAAGTAGGGCAGCTGGGCGAACAGCGGCGCGTGGTTGTCAAGGAGGCTCAGCCAGTCCTCGCGGCGCTCGCCGCGCGCCACCAGGTCGCCGGTGCCGAGGACCAGATCCGGCGCGTCGGCCAGCACCCCGCGGACGATGGCGCGGGCGGCCGCCGAGATGCCGTGCAGGGCGCCGCGCTCGTCCCCGAACACCGCCAGGAGCAGCGGCGTGCGGGCCCCGGGCAGCGGCGCGGTGCTGACCTCGCCGTTGGAGTCGGGGTGGCCGTCGAGCTGCAGCTGGTAGCGGTAGCGATGGCCGGGCAGAAGGCCGCGCACGCGCAGCAGGTGCCACGGGGCGGCCGGGCTGTCGACCTGCAAGAGCGGCGGCTCGCCCGTGCGGGGCCGCGCCTGGGCGTCATAGACCAGTAGGTGGGCGGCGTGCGGCAGGCTGTCGCGCGTCCCCAGGTTCAGCGCGAACCCGTCGGCCGTGGCGTCGCTGCACAGCGGCCCGAGCGGCGCGTGCTCGTCCCGCTCGGTCTCCGGGTGCTCCTCGTCCTGCGCCAGCCCGTCGGCGGTCAGCAGCAGACAGAGGAGGCCCGCCGCGCTCGCCAGGCACGCCCCGGGCAGGCGGGCAGAGGGTGGCGACCGGCGGCCGGCGCGCAGCGCACCCACCGCTAAAACTCTCCATCAAACAGCGTCACGCCCATGGCAGTCCCTCCAAGACCATCGCCGCCGATTGTCAGGGATGGCAGGCGGGTCCGGAAAGAGCCAAGCTCCAGGTCGAGATTTCGGCTGGCCAGGGAAGGACTTACGCCGCTGCCCGCGGAGCCGGGCGCGGCGCGGTAGCGGCGGGTGAGCAGGGCGCCCGAGACCAGACCGATGGCGATGCCGCCGAGCGAGCACGGCACGGCGATGCGCCCCGCCTCCGGCCACGAGCCGGTGACCCCATAGCCGAGCCCGAGCCCGAGGACGCCGAGCGCCAGGCCGCCGGCCAGCCCCCCGAGGTCGATCAGCGCCACGCGCCCGCGCGGCAGGTCTGAAAGCCCCGGCAGGTTGGCCAGGCCGATGCCCAGGCCGACGCCGATGAGGGTGCTGCCGAGCATCGCCCAGCCGCCCTCGCCGCTGCGGCCCAGGGCCTGGCGGCCGAAGAACGAGGTCTCGGGGCGCTCGGTGACAAGGTACGCCCAGCTCAGCGCGCCGACCTGGGCGCTCCACAGCACCGCGCTGTTGAACACCGCCACGGCGCCGCTGCTCGGCGAGCGGAAGCGCCAGACCGCTGTGCCGATGATGCCGCCGATGAGGCCACCGCCGATCGACAGCACGTGCGGCAGCAGCCACTCGGGCTGCACCCCAAGGCCCACTCCGAACCCGATCAGCGACCCCCACGCCGCCGAGCCGATGAGCAGCTGCCCCTCGCCGACCGGCATCTCCCAGCCGGCCAGCCCGGCCAGCGTCGCGCCGAGCGCCGCCGGCAGGAGGGCGGCGACCAGGGGCTTGTAGATCTCGCCCGGGGGCATGTTCTCGATGTTCTCGATCTCGCCCTGAAACAGGCGCAGCACCATCAGGCCCAGGCCCGCCCCGGCCAGCGCGCCGCCGAGGATCATGTCGGCGCGGCCGCTCTGGACGAGCTCGATGCGGTAGCGCAGGCGGGTCCCGCCCGGGGCCAGCTCGAGCGGCCGGATCTGGGTCAGGTAGAAGCGGCGCTCCAGGCGCAGGCGGTGGCTGCCGAGCGCCACCGTCCCCTCGTAGGGCGTCCGGCCGACCAGGCGATCGTCGAGGTACAGGCTGGCCACCGGCTGCGACTCGATGCGCAGGCGGCGCGGGCGCGGGCGCAGCTGGCGGGTGACGAGCAGCGCCTGGCCGACGTGGGCGTCGATGTCCTGCTCCTCGGGGAAGTAGCCGTCGCGGAAGTAGGTCAGGCGGTAGCGGCCGGCCGAGACGGCGAAGATGTGCGGGGTCTGCCCCTGCGCCGTGGTCGCCCCGACCGTCCCGTCGTCGAGCAGCGGCGCGATCGCCACCGAGACCGACTCGGGCACGGCGCCGGCCGAGACGCGCGCCGGCAGGTTGCGCAGGCGCCGCAGCGAGCGCTCCGCCAGCACCCGGCGGGTCTTCTGGCCATCGGTCGCAAGCTCGGCGGCGGACGGGCTCTTGAGGAAGCGCTCGAAGGCGGCGATGGCGGCGTCGTAGTCGAGCAGCCGCTCGCAGGTGAGGCCCAGGTTGTAGAGGGTGTTGGGGTGCGGGGCGAGGCGGAACGCCTCCTCGTAGCTGTGGCGGGCGGTCTCGTAGTCACCGCTCTCGAAGGCGCGGTGGCCGGCCTGGAAGGCGGCGGCGGCGGCGGCCACCGGCGCCGGGCCCGGGGGGTCTTTGGCGGCTATCGCGTCCGGTGCCGGACGAGCGGGGGCGTCGATTGGCTGAGCGCTCGCGCTGCGCGTCGCCAGAATCAGCCAGACGCCAAGGTCGGCCCACCACAGCTTTCGGAATCCTCGTCGCACGCTCCGAGCGGGCACACTACCTTGGATCGGCGGCAGTGTCACCCGCTGCGGGGTCGCGGCGCGGCGTCGCGGGCTTCTCGGGGCGCGCGGGGCGGGCGGTCGCTGAACCTGACCGATGAGACAGGTCGCTCGCTCGCC
>DAOMZC010000673.1:0-4110 GCA_035437965.1 Pseudomonadota bacterium | reverse complement strand
CCTGTCGACGCAGGTGTTCGGCGGCTTCCCGGCGCTGCTGGGCCTCGGGCCCACCGACGAGTCGCGCTTTGACCCGAGCGCCGTCGAGATCGGCCGGCTCGGGCGGCGGGTGTTCGTGCGCTACGGCAACCCGGAGCTGTCCGACGACGCGGTGCAGATGACCGGCGACGGGCGGCACGCCGGCACGGTGCGCCAGGTGGTGCAGCGGGCGGTGGTGCTGTTCTCGTTCCTCCTGTCGCGCTGGCCGGACGCCGACCGCAGCATCCAGCCCTCGGATGACCCGCGGCTCGTGCCCAAGGGCCTGGTGTTCACCACCCAGAACGGCCGCAAGGCGCCCTACAGCCTGGTCCTGCCCCCCGGCTACTTCGAGCCGGAGAACCAGGGCCTGCGCTATCCGGTGGTCTACATCGGCCACGGCTACGGCATGGACCCCGAGGACCTCGGCAAGAGCACCGGCAGCCTCATCCACAGCTTCATGTCCGATCCCGACCCGATGCGCCGGCTGCCCAAGGCCGTCCTCGTGTTCGTCGACGCCAAGTGCCGCCCCGGCGGCGAGGTCCCGCAGGCGCCGCTACCGGCGGACGGCGACCTGTGCGAAGAGGGCACCTTCTACACCGATCACCCGGCGGGCGCCTACAAAGGCGAGTCCCTCTTCGACGAGCTCGACGCCTACTTGCGAAAGACCTACCGCCTGCGCGAGCCCGAGGTCGTGGCGGTGTCTTTATAGTCGCGCCCTAACTCCGTCCCCTGTCGGTAACCCTGGGGTGGCTTGCCTGGCTCGGTTGGATCGTGCTACCAAGGAATAATGAGCGAAGCCCTTGACTCCACCCCCGCCCCCGTCACCGAACCTCTAACGGCGCCGCACCCCGACGCTCCCTTTACCCTCGCCATCGACATCGGCGGCACCGGCATCAAGTGCATGGTGCTCGACAAGAGCGGCAGCGCGAGCGGCCCGCGTAACCGCATCGAGACCCCGCGGCCGGCGACTCCCGACGCGGTCCTGGCGGTCATCCGGACCCTGCTCCCGGAGCTGCCCTACGATCGCGTCTCGATCGGGTTTCCCGGGGTGGTGAGCAGCGGCGTGACGCGCACGGCGCCGAACCTCGATCGGGCGTGGCACGGCTACAACCTGCAGAAGGCGATCGAGGAGCTGACCAGCCGGCCGGCGCGCGTGCTCAACGACGCGGGGCTGCAGGGCCTGGGGGTCATCAGCGGTCAGGGGGTCGAGATCGTGCTCACCCTGGGGACCGGCATGGGCTGCGCGATCTTCGTCGACGGCCGCTATGTGCCCAACGTCGAGCTTGCCCATCACCCGCTGCGCCGCAAGCAGACCTACGAGCAGTACATCAGCAACGCCGCCCGCAGCGCCGTCGGCAACAGCAAGTGGAGTAAGCGCGTCCTCAAGGTCCTGGCCCAGGTGCAGGCGACGTTCAACCCGGACATCATCTACCTCGGCGGCGGCAACGCCAGCAAGCTGAAGGTCAAGGGCAAGCTCCCGGCGAACGTCCGCATCACCGAGAACATCGCCGGCCTGCTCGGCGGCATCGCTCTTTGGCGGTAGCCTGGTCTCTTCCCGGCGCTCGGGCCTGAGCCGGCCGCGCCGAGCGCTCCGACAGTGCTGGCCACCCGGGCCTGACCGCGCGCGCCGCTGTGGCTGCTCGCGTCGTTCTGATACCTCCACTTCATTAGATTCCTGAAGCTGCATCGTTGCTGACAGCGTTCCCGCTGCGGCTCGCGCTGCTGCGTCTGGGGATGGCCGCGTGCGGGCCAAAATCGCAAGGCTCAGCCGGGGATGGGCTCCTGCGCTGCTTGACTTGGGTCTGGCCAAGATCCAGATTGCTTCTAAATCTAGATCGATTCTAATCAGCCCGAGTAAGGAGAAAGCCAATGAGCGTACAGGTTTCCCGGCCCGCCCCGGAGTTTACGGCGCAGGCCCTTGTCGAGCGGGAGTTCAAGACGGTGTCGCTTGCCGACTACCGCGGCCAGTGGGTGCTCCTGTTCTTCTATCCGATGGACTTCACGTTCGTCTGCCCGACCGAGCTCGTCGGCCTCAATGACAGCCACGGCGAGTTCGCCGCCCGCCAGTGCGCGGTCGTGGCGGCGAGCACCGACACCGTCTACTCCCACCTCGGCTGGGTCACCGCCGAGGAGCGGCTGGGGCGCCTCCAGTATCCGGTCCTCGGCGACGTGACCAAGTCGATCGCGCGCAGCTATGGGGTGCTCCTGGAGGATCAGGGGATCGCGCTGCGTGGGTCGTTCCTGATCGATCCGACCGGCACCCTGCGGTGGGCCAACGTGAACGATCTGGGCACCGGCCGCAGCATCGAGGAAATTCTGCGGGTGCTCGACGCGCTGCAGACCGACAAGCTGACCGGGTGCGGCTGGAAGAAGGGGGAAAAGACCCTATAGCTGCGGCGCCAGACGAATTCGCGCTCTCCGCTTGGCGGACGCGGCGGTAGAAGCGATACTGAGGTCCAACGCCCCAGATGCCAGATGCCAGATGGTAGATGGTAGATGGTAGATGGTAGAGAGCGCGCGCTCCACAGCCGCCTGCCGCCGGCGCAGATCTCCGATGACGACCAAGCAGCAACCAAGAGCAGACAGTCCCAAGCCCAGGCACGGCTCGCTGCGCGACTACGAGCGGCGGCTGCGCGAGAGCGGCCAGTTTCTTACCGTGCAGCGCCGGGCGATCCTCCGCTACCTGCTGCGGCACCAGGACCACCCGACGACCGCCCAGATCGCCGCCGCGGTCGGCCGGTCGGGCGCCGCCAGCCTGGCGACTGTCTACAACAACCTGGCGCTGTTCGCCAAGCTGCAGCTCTTGGCGGCGGCGCGCACCCCGGATGGCGAGCTGCACTGGGACCTGCGCGTCGATCGCCACCACCACCTGAGCTGCCAGGGCTGCGGCCAGGTCTTCGACATCGAGCCCGCCGCCGCCGAGGTCGTCGTACCCGCACCGGCGCTGCGTCGCCGCGTCGCCCACGCCGAGGTCTGGCTCATCGGCCACTGCGAGAGCTGCGCCCCAACGCCCTAGCTTCGCCTTAGCTGCAGCGGCGTCCGCAGCCGTGAGGTGCTTGTCAGGGGGCGGCGACTTCCGTAAAGTCGCCCACCATGGGCTTGCAACAGGCGTTTATCCTCGGGGCGGTGCGCAGTCCGATTGGTCGCTATCGCGGCGCGCTCAAGGACGTGCGGCCAGACGATCTGCTGGCGCAGGTGCTGGGGGAGCTGGCGGCGCGCACGCGGGTTCCCGGCGCGGCCATCGATGACGTAATCATCGGCTGCGCCAACCAGGCGGGTGAGGACAACCGCAACGTGGCGCGCATGGCGCTGCTGCTCGCCGGGCTGCCGCAGTCGGTGCCGGGGGTGACGGTGAACCGGCTGTGCGGCTCGGGGCTGGAGGCGGTGCTCATGGCGGCGCGGGCGATTGCCGCGGGGGAGGGGACGCTGTACGTCGCTGGCGGGGTCGAGTCGATGACCCGGGCGCCGCTGGTCATGGGCAAGCCGGATGCGGCGTTTGCCGGGGGCAATGCGACGCTGTTTGACAGCTCGCTCGGGTGGCGCTTCCCGAACCCCCGCCTGGCCCAGCTGTTCCCGCTGGAGGCGATGGGCGAGACCGCCGAGAACCTGGCCGCCCGCTACGGCATCGAGCGCGCCGAGCAGGATGAGTTCGCGCTGCGCAGCCACCAGCTGGCGGTGCGGGCGCAGGGCGAGGGGCGCTTTGACGACGAGCTGTGTCCGATCACCGTACCATCGACCACCAAAGGCCAGCCGGCGGTGCGCTTCGAGCGCGATGAAGGGCCGCGGGCCGACAGCGCCCTCGACAAGCTGGCGCGGCTGGCGCCGGCGTTTCGCAGCGGCGGGAGCGTGACGGCGGGGAACTCCTCGACGCTCAACGATGGGGCGGCGGCGCTGCTCATCGGTACCCTGGACAAGGCGCGCGAGCTGGGCCTCTCACCGCTGGCGCGGATCGTCGGGGGCGCGGCGGCCGGCGTCGACCCGCGCTACATGGGCATCGGGCCGGTGCCGGCGGTGCGCAAGCTGCTCGCCCGGGTCGGCGTGGCCCTTGGCGATATCGAGCGGGTCGAGCTCAACGAAGCGTTCGCGGCGCAG
>DAOMZC010000672.1:0-4115 GCA_035437965.1 Pseudomonadota bacterium | reverse complement strand
AGCGCCGGGCACCGCCGGGCCGCCGGGCGGACCGGGCGGGGGATCGGCGGCCGGCACGGCGGCGCGAGCGGGGGCCACTTCCCAGCTCGGGGCCTGGCTGGGCGTACGCGGAAGTAGGAAAAACAGGGTAACAAGGACGGCGCGAGCCGCGAAGGAGTGCCGACGTGGGTGGGTATTCATGGGGGACTACCAATCAAGCCCTAGCAAAGATACTGGCTTGTTGACCAGCCTTTTTGTTAGGAAGGCCCAGAGCCAAGCCCACACGGGCAGCTCGCGACCAAGGCCCAAAGGAGCGACACTTAATGCTTAAAGCAGCCCCCAGGCAGACCGGGTCAGCCCCCGGAATTTTTTTCCCGAGCCGCCAGCCGGAGCGGCTCGCTACGCCCCGCGCGAGCTCTGGGCGCCCGGCGATCGGAGCGGCCGGAACGATCGGTGCGGGCGAAACGATCGGTGCGAGCGAAGCGATTGATGCAGGCGGTGCGCGCGGTTTTGGCGGTGCGCGCGGTTTTGGCGGTGCGCGCGGTTTGGGCGGTGCGCGCGGTTTGGGCGGTGCGCGCGGTTTGGGCGGTGCGCGCGGCTTGGGCGGTTTGATTCGGGGGCTTGGGGCGCTCGCGCTCGGCTGCTTGATTACTGCTGGCTGCGGCGAGGAGGAGCCGCACTATCTCCCTCCGCTGCCTGATCTCGGCTCGGGCCCGGCGGCGATGCCGGGGCTGCCCTGCGAAGTGAGCAAGCTGCTCGCCTCCCGCTGCCTGGTCTGCCACGGCCAGCCGCCGGTGGCGCCGATCACGCTCGTGAGCTACGCCGACCTGACCGGCAAGTCGCTGCGCGACTCCACCAAGAGCGTCGCCGAGCGGTCGATTCTGCGGATGCTCGACGGCACCGATCCGATGCCGCCCGGCCCGGCGGTGACGGTCGCCCAGAGCGAGCTTGCGCCGATGCAGATGTGGGTCGCCGCCGGAGCGCCGATGGTGACCTGCAAGACACAGTAACCGGCCGCCGGCGCCGACCCTCAGCCCGCCGCGTAGTCGCGGACCAGCTGGCGCTGCTCCCCACCGCGGCGCAGCGCCAGCTCGATGAGGCGGGTGAGCAGCTCGCGATAGGGCAGGCCGCTCGCCTCCCACATCTTGGGGTACATGCTGATCGAGGTAAAACCAGGGATGGTGTTGATCTCGTTGAAGTAGAGCGCGCCGGTCTTGCGATCGAGGAAGAAGTCGACGCGCGCCATGCCCTCGCACTCCAGCGTCGTGAAGGCGGCGGCGGCCAGGCGCTGCGCGGCGACCATCTGGTCGGGCAAGAGGCGAGCCGGGATGAGCAGCTCGGCGCCGTTTTCGTCCAGGTACTTGGCCTCGTAGGAGTAGAACTCGTGGCGCGGGTTGATCTCGCCGGCGATGCTGCACAGCGGCGGGCCGCTCGGGTCCGGGTTCTGCAGCACCGCGACCTCGATCTCGCGCGCGTCGACCGCTTTCTCGATGAGGACCTTGCGGTCGTAGCGGAACGCGTCGGCCAGCGCCGGGCGCAGCGCCGCCGCGCTCTTGACCTTGTGGACGCCGACGCTGGAGCCGCACGAGACCGGCTTCACGAAGCAGGGGTAGCCCAGGCTCTGCTCGACGCGCGCGCCGAGCGCCGGCAGCTCGGCCTCCCAGGTGCCGCTGCGCGCCAGCACGTACGGCACGATGGGCAGCCCCGCCGCCTGGGCGAGCCGCTTGGCGACCTCCTTGTCCATGCCCACCGCCGAGGCCAGCACCCCGCAGCCGACGTACGGCAGGTCGGCCAGCTCGAGCAGGCCCTGGATCGCGCCGTCCTCGCACAGCGTCCCGTGCATGACCGGGAACACCACATCGACAGCCAGCAGCGGCAGGCTCTGCTTGTTCAGCGCCGTCTCACCGTACGGCACGAGCTCGGCCCCGCCGGCGCGCGGGCTCGGCGGCAGCAGCACCGGCGGCTGATCCTTGAACACCGGCAGCGTCCGCGCCCCCTGGTCGATGAGCGCGACATCGCCGGGGTGCCAGCGGCCCTCCTTGTCGATGGCGATCGGGATCGCCTCGAAGCGCTCGCGATCCAGGTTGCGCAGCACCGAGGCCGCCGACTGCAGCGAAATCTCATGCTCGCCCGAGCGGCCGCCGTACAGCACCGCGACCCGGACGCGCCGTGGGGCGCCTGGCGACGGGGTACTTGCAGCCATCAGTGACTCCGCGGGACGCGGTCGAGATCGATCTGCTCCAGCGCCGCGCGGATGACCTGGGACTTGTTGGCCTTGCTGTGCCCGCGCCGCTTGAGCTCGGTCACCAGGCTGTCGAGGCGGTCGATGTCCTCGACGTAGAGCGAGATGCACACGACCTTGTAGTGGGTCGGCCGGGGCTTCCGGTCCGGCGCCTCGTCGAGCAGCACCGGCTCGACGGCGACCGGCCGGCCGTCGGTGCGGGCGCGTGCCGGCTCCAGCTGGGGCGCCGGCGATGGCAGCGGCTGCACCGCGGGCGGCGGCGTCGTCGGCTGCAGCACCGGGCCGCGGCTGCGCTCTTTGGCGCCGGGCGGCAGCGGGGGCCGGTAAAAACCTGTAAGGATGTCGTCCACAGACAGCGGATCGTAGGCCAGCGCCCGGCCCGAGCCGGCAACTTTGGCGAGGATGGGGGCGACGGCGGCTTTGGCGCTCATAAAAAAATACTCCAGACAGTCATCTGGTCGGTTCGGGTTGCTTCCGGGTTGTTTCTGATAAAGCTCGGCCGCGGCGACTGCGCCGGCGGCCTCTTCGCTACTCGGGCGAGACGTACTGCTCGCTCGGCAGCGCCGGTCCGCGGCGGCCGGCACGGGCAAACCCCGGCTGACCGCCTCCCGCCTCGGCGGTCGAGTCGGGGCGCTGCAGCGGCCGATCGAGCCCGACGACGCGCTCAACCACCTTGCGGTAGTCCTCGGCGCCGGGGGACTCGTTGTCGTACTCGAAGATGCTCTGGCGGTGGCTCGGGGCCTCGGCGAGGCGGGTCGAGCGGCGCACCGGCTCGAGCAGGCGCTCCTTGAAGTGGCCGCGCAGGGTGTCGACCGCCTCTTTGGCCAGGCGGATGCGGGCGTCGTAGAACGTCGGCAGCACGCCGGCGATGCTGACCGAGTGCCCCAGGTGCCGCTCGATGTCCTTGAGCGTCTTTAGCACCTGCTTGACCCCGACCAGCGACAGGTAGTCGCAGGACACCGGGATAAGGACCTCCTCGGCGTAGGTCAGGGCGTTCTGGTTGAGCAGCGACAGCGAGGGCCCGCAGTCGAGCACGATGAACTGGTAGCGGCGCTGGACCTGGCCGAGGCGCTGGGCGAGGACGCGATCCCGGTCCTGGTCCTTGCGGGCCAGCCAGATCTCCGCCACCGCCAGCGTGGCGTCGGCGGTGACCACGTCCAGGTGGCCGCGCACCGGCACCGCTACATCGTCGACCGCCGCCCCCTCGACAAGGACGTGGTACAGCGAGCGCTCGCCCTTGATGCCCAGGCTGGCGCCGACATTGCCCTGGGCGTCGGTGTCGACGAGCAGGGTCTCGAAGCCGCGCTCGGCCAGGCCGGCGGCCAGGTTGATCGCGGTGGTGGTCTTGCCGGTCCCCCCCTTCTGGTTGAGGATGGCGAGCTTACGCGCCCGCCGGACCGTGAAGCCGCCGTCGCCGAGCGCCGTGCGGCGGCACTCCAGCCGGCAGTAGAAGTGGCGCGGCGCGACGCCGCCCGCGCTCTGGGGCAGGGTAGCGACCTGGTAGGCGAACTGCGGGGCAAACTGCTGACCACATGTCGTGCAGACCTCAAGCATGCGGCCATTAGAAGGCGACGCCCGGGAGGGAGCAAATTTTTAGCCGGCCCGGTTTTTTCCCGGCGCGCTGCAGGTATCTTCAGGTCGACACAGGGCAATAACAGGTAGCTCGGCCGGCAGCGGCGCCGGGCGGCAGGCACCGTGCAACGAGCAGGGTAGGGGCCCGGTCTATGCGGGCGGGGCTACTGGCGCTGCTGCTGGGGCGACGGCGGCACGCGCAAGAGCAGCGCCTGGGCGAGGCCGCGGTAGATGCTGAAGGGGGCGACGCGGCGGGCGATGCGGCGGGCGATCGTCAGCCCGTGGGCGTGGCGCTCGGCCTTTTGCTCGGACGGGCGATCGG
>DAOMZC010000671.1:0-4119 GCA_035437965.1 Pseudomonadota bacterium | reverse complement strand
GGGGTGGCGCAGGCGACGGCGAGGGTGCAGGCGGCGGCGAGGCCCCAGCCGGCGGCCCACGTCCTGCCGGCGGCGCAATTAATAAACGCCGCCGCGGGCCGTGCCGGCGTCCGGCGCGAGGAAAGCGGCGCAGTCCGGCAGCTGGGAGGGTCTATGAGGCTGGTCAAGCGCATGACTCCCGATCCTTTCGCGAGCGGCGGCGGAAACTAAAAAGTCACCTCAGGATCGCCGATCCGCGCCGCCGCCGCAATGCCCTGCGCCCAGAGCCCGCCCAGAGCCCGCCCAGAAGTCCCAGGTCCCAGGTGCTAGGTAAAGAAAAGCTCTGCGCCGGGTATCGGAGGATGATACGGTAGATTACAAGCGGCGCATCCATCGCGATGAGGATGATGATAAGGAGCGCCCAGCGCATGCTCCGCCAGCTCAAGAGCGACGTCCAGACCAAGATGATCCGGGTCATGAGCATGACCATCTCGACGCAGCAGGCGGAGCTGGCCGCGAGCCGGCGGGGAATCGGTCGCAGCGTTCAGGAGGCTGCCCCTCGCGAGCGCATCGGCACGGTGATGCGCCAGCTCGCTGACTGCTGGCGCCTCTGGCCGTGGGCAAGCAAAGCGCCGCCGTGGGGAGGCTGAAGACCATGGTCGCAGGCCCCATCAATATCCTTCTTGTCGCGGACGACCCCGCGGCTGCCAAGCTGCTGCTCGACGAGCTGCGGCGCGGCGGCCTGGAGTTTACCCACACGGTGGCCGACTGCGAGTCCGCCTACCGCGCCGCGCTCAAGGACGAGCCTGACCTCGTGCTGTGCGGCTGGAACTTGCCCGGCCTTGGCAGCTCGCGGGCGCTCGCGCTGCTCGGTGAGCTGAGCGCCGTCCCGCCGCTCATCATCGTAGCGGGCGCCATCGGCGAGGAGGCGGTGGCGCAGCTCATCAAAGAGGGGGCTTCCGACTACGTCTGCAAGGACCGGCTGGGCCGCCTCGGCCCGGCGATCCGGCAGGCGCTGGAAGGCGGCGCCCGGCAGCGCGCAGAGCAGCAGGCGCTGGCCGCGCTGCGCGAGAGCGAGGAGATGTTCCGCGCGACGTTCGAGCAGGCCGCGGTGGGTCTCGCCCACGTCGCCACGGATGGCCGGCTGCTGCGGGTAAACGACCACTTCGCCGCGATCACCGGCTACAGCCGGCAGGAGCTCGTCGGGCGACGCTTCCAGGACTTCACCCACCCGGACGACCTCGCCGCCAATCTGGAGAGCTTGGACCGAGCGCTGGCCGGGGAGCTTACGACCTTCGCGAGCGAGAAGCTGTATGTCCGCAAGGACGGCACCTCAGTCTGGGTCGAGCTGACCGTGTCGCTGCGCCGCACGAGCTCCGGCGCCCCGCTGTACTTCGTCGGGGCCATCACCGACATCAGCAGCCGCAAGCGCGCCGAGGAGGCGCTGCGCGAGAGCGAGCGGCGCCTGAGTCTGGCGCTCGATGTGGCGGGCGCGATCGCGTTTGTGTGGGATGTGCCCGCAGACGCGATGGTCCGCTACTTCAGCAGCGAGCCCGCCTTGCCGAAAAACCTCGACGCGCCCGAGCCGCTGGCCGCGGTGCGTGCCCGCGTCCACCCCGAAGATCGCGCGACCTACGACGCCGCGCTCGAGTCGTGCCTGACGGCGGGTACCGAGTACCGCAGCTTCTATCGCATCCTCCGGCCCGATGCCTCGGTCTGCTGGCTGAGCGAGCGCGGCATCCTGACGCGGGCGGCCGATGGCTCGGCGCTGCGGCTCACCGGGGTGGCAATCGACGACACCGAGCGCTTTGCCGCCGCGCTGGCGCTAAATGAGAGCGAGGAGCGCTACCGCCTGGCGCTCCTGGCCACCAATGACGCGGTCTGGGACATCGACATGGTCACGGGCTCCACGTTCTGGGGCGAGCGCTATAAAGCGACGTTCGGGCAGTCGACCGCGACCGCCGAGTCGCGGCAGTGGTGGAGCGAGCACCTCCACCCCGACGATCGCGAGCGGGTCGTCGGCTCGCTGCAGGAGGCCATCGCCGGCACCCAGAACCACTGGGCGCAGGACTACCGGTTCCTCCGCGCTGACGGGGTGTGGGCGGAGATCCAGGACCGCGCCTACATCGCTCGCGATGAGCAGGGGCAGGCCCGCCGGGTCGTCGGCGCGATGAGCGATGTCACCGACCGCAAGCACGCCGAGGCCGAGCTGCGGCTGCGCGACCGCGCCATCCGGGCGGTCACCCAGGCGATCATCATCACCGATGCGCAAGCGCGGAAAAATCCGATCATCTACGTGAGCCCCGCGTTCGAGCGGATGACCGGGTACACGGCGCAGGAAGCGATCGGCCGTGACTGCGGCTTCCTGTACGGCAAGGACAATGACGCCGCCGCGCTCGAGCGACTGGGCGAGGCGGTCCGCCACGCCCGCCCGTGCACCGAGGAGCTGCGCAACTACCGCAAGGACGGCACGCTGCTGTGGAACGAGCTGTCGATCTCGCCGATCCTGGACGACGACGGCCTGCTGACTCACTTCGTCGTCGTGCAGACCGACATCACCGCCCGCCGCGCCCTGGAGGAGCAGCTGCGGCAGTCGCAGAAGATGGACGCCATCGGCCGCCTGGCCGGCGGGGTCGCCCACGACTTCAACAACCTTTTGACCGTCATCAACGCGGAGGCGGATCTGCTCCTTTGCGATCTTCCCGAGCTGCACCCGCAGCGCGAGGCGCTGACCGCCATCCGCGACGCCGGCTGGCGAGCCGCCGAGCTGACCGCGCAGCTCCTGGTGTTCAGCCGCAAGGCCATCGTCGCGCCCAAGGTCCTCGATCTGAACCAGGTGGTGACGACCTCGGCGCGGCTCCTGCGCCGGGTGATCGGCGAGGACGTGCGGCTGCTGACCGAGCTTGCGCCCGGCGTTCCCAGTGTGAAGATCGATCCCGGTCAGCTGGAGCAGGTGCTGATGAACCTGGCCGTCAATGCGCGCGACGCCATGCCGCGCGGCGGCCTGCTCACCATCGCCACCGCCAGCTTCTATTCCCCGCTCGAGACCGCCGAGGCCGCGGCCGGACACTACGCGCAGCTGAGCGTGTCCGATACCGGACAGGGAATCAGTGAGGAGATCCGCGGGCAGATCTTCGAGCCGTTTTTTACCACCAAGGGGGTGGGCAAGGGGACGGGCCTGGGTCTGGCGACCGTCTACGGGATAGTCCTACAGGCCGGCGGGACGATCTCGGTGCAGAGCCAGAGCGGCGGTACCTGCTTCCGCATCTTGCTGCCCGCGATCCGCGATCTGGTTGCGGCGCCGCCCGCCGACCTGGGGCGGAGTGTCCCGCGCGGCAGTGAGACGATCCTGCTTGCCGAGGACGAGGCCGGGGTGCGGCGGCTCGTCGGGATGGCGCTGCGGCTGCAGGGGTACACGGTCCTTGAGACCGACTGCGGCGCGAGCGCCTGCCGCGCCGCGGCGGCATACGGCGGGCCGATCCACCTCTTGGTGACCGATGTCGTGATGCCCGACTTCGGCGGGCGCGAGCTGTCCGATGCGATCCGGGTGAGCCGCCCGGGCATCGCCGTCTTGTACGTAAGCGGGTACATGGACGACGCGGTGGTGCGCTACGGAATCGAGGGCTCGCGCGATGCATTCCTGCAGAAGCCCTTTACTCCGCTGGCGCTGGCGCACAAGGTGCGTGAGGTCCTGGACGAAGCGACCAAGGCCTAGACCCTGGCCGCGCCGCCGGCGGCTACCGGTCCTTTACTTCGCCAGCGAAGGGCGGATGGTCCAGGCAGACGCGCTGGCCGCGGAACGCGGGCCGCCACCGGGCCGTCATTTCGCCGGGACGGAAGCGCGGGCCGCGGAGCGCCGGTCGTCCCTGGGCCGTCACTTCGTCGGGGTGGACGCGCACGGCAGCGCGGCGGCGACCCACCGCTGCAGGCCGGCCGCCCCCCACACCCGGCGCACTTCCTCCGGCTCCTCCGCCTCGAACTCGCGCACCGGGCGGCCGTCCACCAGCAGCTGCAGCGCGTGCGCCGCCACGCCGCCGAGCAGGCCCACGTGCGACCCGTCTGGACACAGCGCCAGCGATCCCGCCAGGGCCCAGCGCAGCGGTAGCTCGCGCCCCGGCGTGACGAGGAACAGTTCCGAGC
>DAOMZC010000670.1:0-4124 GCA_035437965.1 Pseudomonadota bacterium | reverse complement strand
CGCGTCGTCCAGCCCGGCCTGCGCATCGGCTACGAAGGAGCGGCGCTGTTCCGCCAGCCGCACGAGCTGCTGCTGGCCGGCAACCTGGCCGGGTTCGCGGTCCCCGGCGGCTACGCGCTGATGGTGCTGTTCGAGGGCGGCTACCGCGTCACCGCGCCCTTCGGCGGGTTTATCGATCTGCGGCCCGGCATCGGCTACACCGCGGCCTGGATCGACAACGGAGGGCTTACCCAGGTCAGTAACTACTTCACGCTGTCCGGGCTGGGCGGCATCGGCTATGACTTCTACCGGCGGCTGCGGGTTCCGATCAGCTTGCAGGCGCGCTCCGGAGTGTTCTGGCGCGCCGGCACCGGACCGGTAGAGGGAGTGAGCTACGCGCTCGACGTCGGCATCGCCTACCAGTTCGGAACGGGCCGCCCCAAGCCCCCCACCCTGCCCGTCTCCTTTCCGCCGCCCGCCGAGGCACCGTCCAACCTGGATGACCCCTCGGTGGTCGAGGGCAGGCCCCCCGAGCCGCCGCCGCTGCCGCCGCCTCCTCTATATCCGGGCCCAGTGGGAAGTTCGCCGCCCGCCCGCTAGAAGCGGCCGGCTGGCAGTCTGTTAAAGGCTGTCGCGCGCACAGAGCGGCCGATCGGCTCTGCCCGCCGTTGCTCAATCAGGGCCATTACTCAATCAGTGCCATTACTCAATCAGTGATGGAGGGAGTCTGAAGGAAGAGTCGGGAGAAAAGCCCGGCGAAAGAGGCCGGAGCCCGGCCTCCCAAAGGTGCGCTACTGCTACGTATTGGGCGCGCGCTTGCGCTGGGTCTTCGGCTGGCCCATGTCGCTGCTGCCCGGCGGCGAGTAGTCGATCCAGCGGTAGCTCGGCTCGGGCCGGATGTCGACGTGGATGAAGCCGGCGTGGGGGTAGATGCCGATGCCCATGCCGCCGGTGTCCAAGCTCTCGACGAATTCTTTCAGCTGGCGATCCGGCACGCCGGGAACGCTGATGTCCGAAGCGCTGCCGATGTAGTGGAAGCTGGTCGTGCGCTTCTGGTTGCGGAAGCCCGAGACCAGGGTGAGGGGCTTCTTGAAGCGATCGTAGACGTGCGAGAGGACCTCGTAGAGGTGCGGGTCGATTTCCTTCTCGACCTCGGTGCGGCGGCAGCGCCAGACCCGGCTGAGCTGCGACAGCGCCGAGTCGTTGAAGCTGCCGTCGGGGTTGTAGATGTTGACGGTGACCAGGCGCTTGGGCTCGTTGACGGAGCTGATCTGGAGGTTTCCCGAGGGGCGCTTGACCGGCTGGGTGCGCAGGCGCGACTCGGCGACCAGGTAGCCCGAGAATATCGGGTGGCGCACCTTCGACTTCTGCCCGCGACCCGACTCGGCGTTCACCATAGCAGGGATTACACTCAGCCACACCCCGACCACAAGTGCAGTGATTCGTGAAGTCGCCAAGGACCGGGCCGGCAACCCGGCTGACGCGGGCGGCAGCTTCGTGGAGCTTGCTACCGTCGCCATGGCTCTGTCTGCGCTGATTGGTTTCACTGAACTCACGCCTCCCTACTGTTTCCCAGGCCCGCGGGCCGATTACTTTTCTGCTGGGGCCTGGTGTTCCCCACCAAACAACTTCGTGGGGTCTTTTGTTCCCAGTTCCTCCTGGTTCTTCCGACGATAAGAGTGCCTAATCGCGAGACAGCATAACTTAGATGTTCTCACCGTAGCCGGGCCCAAGAGTTACGGTCAAGGAAAAATCTTTGAGCCGGGATCTTTTTTTTCGACGATGAAGTTCTAAAGCCTACCATATTGCAAGCTAGCTCACCGGCGAAAAGGCCGGTAAGTACCAGTACTCATATGGGAATTGTCTGAGAGTTTGAGCAAAGCCTGTCACTTGCCGGTCTCGGTATTTGTACCCGGCGGTAGATCGTTTACCGGCTGCGTGACCTCGACCCTGCCGGGTTCGATCCCGAGCCGGGGCAGGTGCAGGAGCTCGATTCCCAAACGGGTCGCGACCTCGAAGATGCGCGCGTCGCGATAGAACTCGCCGTACACGATGCGCGTGATGCCGGCGTTGGCGATCGACTTGAAGCAGGACCAGCACGGCGAGGCGGTGACGTACAAGTGCCCGCCATTTATCGCGACGCCGTTGCGGGCGGCGTGGATGATCGCGTTCTGCTCGGCGTGGATGGTGGCCAGGCAGTGATCGTCCTCCATCATGTGACCGACCTCGGAGCAGTGCGGCATACCCCGGATCGATCCGTTATAACCGGTGGACAATATAGTTCGATCACGGACGATTACCGCCCCCACGTGCTTGCGCTCGCAGGTCGAGCGCGAGGACACGACGGTGGCGATGTCCATGAAATACTGATCCCAGGATGCTCTCGACGTCTTCATGGCGGCCTTGATTCCTATCTGAATCCCAATCGGGTCTGGTCTGGATGCTGCGCCGGCTCTGCTCGCAGACACTACGTGTAGCCTGGCGTAATCCCCAAGTGATCGAGCGCACACGCTTTGGGAGAGCCGCAAGGAGATTCTCAGCGACGGGACCGATCTGGTTTCAGTGAGCACGAAACCAGGAGCAAGAGTGATTCAACAGAAGGATTTATCAGCCTGAGCAATCAGGACGGTGTGGTCTGGCGTTCCCATCTGGAGTCTGTATACCTTGGGGGAGTCTGTACGAACCGGCGGCCGCGAAGTCAAGCGCAAAGGTCCAGGACGCGCGGCCGTGACCGGCGGATGCGGCTTCACGAGCGGCGTGCTCGTCGCCCGCTTCGCACCGCAGGTCGCCTCACAGCCGCGCTGGCTGGCCGCTCGTGCTATCCTGCCGGTATGAGCAAGGCATACAAGTGTCCAGTCTGTCAGAACGAAGTGGACGCCGCCGCTACAGTCTGCAGCAATGCCGCCTGCCGGGCCGAGCTGATGTTCTGCTCGCACTGCCGTGACATCTCGACCTACGTGCTGGCCGAGGAGCGCAAGGGCAGGACCGCCCGCAACACCTATCGCTGCGACCGCTGTCAGCGGCTCGGCGTCAAGTGCTACACGTGGCTCTCGGGGGGGTACTGCAACGGCCTGGCGCGGGCCGGCGGGAGCTTCGATCGGCCGCTGTGCTCGGGCTGCAGCGGCCGGGTGAGCGAGGTGTCGCGCTCGGTCATCGGCTGGACGCTCATCGGGGCGCTCGGCGGGCTTATCAAAAAGAAGTGAGCCGATGAGCGCGAACCTGCCCGCCGCGGACTCATCGGCCCCAGCTAACTGCGACCCGCAGCCCGGCCCGCCCGAGCACCTGGGCTATACCGCGGCGAGGGCCCCGCGGCAGCTTCTCACCGAGGAAGAGGCGCAGCACATCCTGCGCAGCTACAACCTGCGCCTGCGCTCGCTGCAGCGGATCCCGCGCGGTACCATCAACACCAACTTCCGCGTCGACACCGATGCCGGGCCGGCCTTCCTGCGCATAAATGAAGGCAAGACAGAGGAAGAGGTCCGGTTCGAGTCGGAGCTCATCTGGCACCTGGGCAGCCACGGGCTGTTGACCCCGCAGCTGTGGCGCACGCGCAGCTCGCAGCCGTACGTGATGTGGCGGCGCGACGAGCACGCCGCGGCGCAGCCGGTGATGCTGATGACCTGGGTGGACGCGCACGAGCTGACCGAGACCGAGCTGACCCCGGCGCACACTTATATAGTGGGCGCGCTGCTGGGGCAGCTGCACCTGTGCACGGCCGGGTTCGCGCAGGGGCGGCCCGGGATCTACACGGTGGCGCGGATCAAGGGCCGGCTGCACCGGCTGCAGGCCGATCCGCGGGCGACCGCCGAGGTGGGCCCGCTGCTCGGCGAGCTCCTTGCGGAGGCCGAGGCGCTGCCGGCTGCCCGCCGCCGCGAGCTGCCGAGCGGGATCGGCCACAGCGATCTGTTCCCCGACAACCTGCTCTTCAGCGGCTGGGCGCACCGGCGAGCCCGGCGAGCCCGGCGGCTGCCCGACGCGCTCGCCGCGGGCGGCGGGCTGGGGCTGCACGGCCAGCTCGGCTGGATCCTCGACCTGGAGCAGGCGGCGACGATCCCGCTGGTCTATGACCTGGCGGTGGCGCTGCTGGCGTTCTGCGCGCCGGTCCATGCTGCGGCACCAGGCGCGGAGCCGACCTTGGGTCCGCT
>DAOMZC010000669.1:0-4130 GCA_035437965.1 Pseudomonadota bacterium | reverse complement strand
CGAGCGGCGGATGGTCTTCGGGCCGGCGAGCCTCGCCCTGCTCCTTGCCCAGGTGGCGCTGCTCGGGCGGACGCAGCGCCCGCTGCTGCTGCGGGCGACGGTGTTTTATCTGCTCGCGCTCGGCATCACGAACCTGGCGCTGCGCAACAACCACATCCAGGCGCCGGGGGCGACCGCGGCGATGGCGCTGCTCGTCCTGGGGCCGTTTGCGCTGCTCGCGGCCGGGGCGCTCGCCGGCTCGGTGCTGAGCGCCGAGCGGACGCTCGGCTGGCTGCTGCTGTCGACGGGCAGCTCGGGCGGTCAGCGGATCGCGGCGGCGCACGGGGCGGTGATGTTTTTGACCGCCCCGCTGGCGGCGCTTTACGGGGGCTTTCTGGCCCTGCTGCTGCGCCGCGAGCCCGCCTTCGCGCTGCGGCTCGTCGGTGAGTCGCTCGGCTGCGCGCTGGCGGCGGCGGGCGCGGTGACTGCTCTTTATCGGTGGGCGCAGCGCGGCGATCCGCGCGACGGCGACCGCATCCTGCTCGTGCAGCTGGCGCTCTTGCCGGCGGCGCTGCTCGCCAGCTGGGCGCTCGGCGAGCTGGTGCTGTTTCTGTGGGCGCTGGCGGCGGTGCTCCTGTGGGGCCGGGCGCTCGCCCTCGCCGCCCCCCTTACCCGCTACGGCCGCCTGCGCCGCGAGCGCGCCCTGCGCGACAGCAATACGGTGAACGCATGACCCTCATCGCCCAAGGAATCACCAAGCGCCTGGGCCGGCGCACCGTGCTCGCGCGGCTCGAGCTGCGCTGCGGGCCCACCGAGCTCGTGGTGCTGCGCGGCGAGAACGGCTCGGGCAAGTCGACGCTCCTGCGCGTGCTCGCCGGCATCCTCGATCCCGATGCTGGCCAGGTGACCCTGTTTGACCACCGGCTCGACGACGGCGGCACCGCGGCGCGCCGCCACCTCGGCTACGTCCCCGACGCCACCGAGCCGCTGCCCGAGCTGCTCTGCGGCGAGTTCCTGGCGCTCGTGCGGGCCCTCAAAGGGGCGCCGCCGCCGCCCGCCGAGCTGCTCGCCCAGCTGGGGGTGAGCGAGCTTGTCGGGCAGCGCATCAGCACCCTGTCGTTCGGCCAGCGCAAGCGCTGCTGCCTGGTCGCGGCGCTGCTCGGCGATCCGTGGCTGCTCCTGCTCGACGAGCCGAGTAATGGCCTGGACCCGGACGGGGTGCGGCTCATCGAAGAGCTCCTCCTAGGGCGCGCCGCCCGCGGCAAGGCGACGATCCTGTCGACCAACGACGAGGCCTTCGCCAGCGCCGTCGGCGGAACCCAGTACCTGCTGCACGAGGGCCGGCTCACCGCCCTGCCGGCCGCGCCAGCCGCCGCTTGACATTCGGACCGTTCCGACGGAAAACCACCTCAGCAGTCTGCCGCTCCCCGCGACCTGCGCCAACCCTAGCCCGCCCAAGAGACCTCCCCGTGACCGCCGAAGCCGAAACCGACGGAAAGACCGCCGCCCGCCCGACCCAGCGCTCGGGCCTCGCCAAAGAGCTGCAGCGCGAGATCGATCGCCGCCGCACCTTCGCCATCATCAGCCACCCCGACGCCGGCAAGACCACGCTCACCGAGAAGCTGCTGCTGTTCGGCGGCGCCATCCAGATGGCCGGCGCGGTCAAGGCGCGCAAGGCGGCGCGGCACGCCACCAGCGACTGGATGGCCATCGAGCGCGAGCGCGGGATCTCGGTCACCTCGTCGGTGATGAAGTTCAACTACACGCCCGGCGGCAGCGCCTTCCAGAAGGAGGGCGACAAGGTCCGCGACATCGAGGTGAACCTCCTCGATACGCCCGGCCACCAGGACTTCTCCGAGGACACCTACCGCGTGCTCACCGCGGTCGACTCGGCGCTGCTGGTCATCGACAGCGCCAAGGGCGTCGAGACCCAGACCAAGAAGCTGATGGACGTGTGCCGCATGCGAAGCACTCCCATCATCACGTTCATCAACAAGCTCGATCGCGACGGGCGCGATCCGTTCGACCTCATCGCCGACATCGAGCAGCACCTGAAGATCGAGTGCGCGCCGCTCACCTGGCCGGTCGGCATGGGCAAGCAGTTCCGCGGCACCTTCAACGTCTTCCACAACGAGATGCGGGTCTTCTCGGCGACCGGCAACGAGCGGGTGCAGGACGCCCTGGTGGTGCACGGGGCCGACGATCCCGAGCTCGACCGGCTGCTCGGCACCCAGGTGACCCAGCTGCGCACCGACCTGGAGCTCGTCACCGGCGCCAGCGCCCCGTTCGATAAAGAGCGCTACCTGCGCGGCGAGCAGACCCCGGTGTTCTTCGGCAGCGCGGTCAATAACTTCGGCGTCAAGGAGCTCCTCGACGCGCTGATGGAGTTCGCGCCGCCGCCGCGCCCGCGCCCGACGATGACCCGCGCGGTGTCGCCGTACGAGGAGGAGTTCTCCGGCTTCGTGTTCAAGATCCAGGCGAACATGGACCCGGCGCACCGCGACCGCATCGCCTTTCTGCGCATCTGCTCGGGCAAGTTCACCCGCGGCATGAAGGTCCGCCACCACCGCATCGGCAAAGACATCCAGATCGCCAACGCGACCATCTTCATGGCCCAGGACCGCTCTGGCGTCGAGGAGGCCTACCCGGGCGACGTCATCGGGGTGCACAACCACGGCACGATCAAGATCGGCGACTCGTTCACCGAGAAAGAGCCGCTGAAGTTCCTTGGCATCCCCAACTTCGCCCCCGAGCACTTCCGCCGGGTGCGGCTGAACAATCCCATCAAGTCCAAGCAGCTCGAAAAGGGCCTGCTGCACCTGGCCGAGGAGGGGGCGGTGCAGCTGTTCCGGCCGGTGCGCAGCAACGACTACATCCTGGGCGCGGTGGGGGTGCTGCAGTTCGACGTGATCGTCGCCCGGCTGCGCGACGAGTACGGCGTGGACGCGGTCTACGAGCCGATCGAGTTTGGCACCGCGCGCTGGGTGCACTGCGACGACAAGAAGAAGCTCGACGAGTTCCAGGCCAAGCTCGCCAACAACCTGGCGGTCGACATCGAGGGGAACCTGACCTACCTCGCCGAGAACGAGTGGCGCCTGGCCTACACCAAGGAGAAGTGGCCGGACATCGTGTTCCGGGCGACGCGCGAGCACATGTGAGCTGCCCAGTGAGCTGCCGCTGAGTTATTTGGGCGCGGGGGGGCAGCTGGCGGCGGCGCTGGCGCCGACGGTCAGGTCGACTTGCAGGCGGCCGGCGGGCACCTCGACGGTGCGGGTCACGTCGGGCTGGCCGGCGATGCGGGCGCGCACGGTGTAGCGGCCGGGGGCGGGCAGGTAGCGGTCGAAGCGGCCGTCGCGGCAGCGGGTGGACCACGCCTCGCCCTCGGCGGTCTTGAGCTCGTCGATGGCTACCTCGGCGACGGCGGGGTTGCCGGCGGCGTCGGTGACGCGGCCAAAGACGGCGGGTCCGTCGAGGTAGCGGTCGAGGAGGCGCGTCCACAGCGGGCGGGCGGAGAGGACGATGGCGCGGCGCTCGTCGGGGTTGCTGGGGTCCTTGCGCGCGCCTTCGACGAGGAGCGCCAGGGTGCCGAAGCGGGCGCGCAGGAAATCCTGGTCGGTGCCGTCGACCGGGTAGATCATCTTGCGCACCGCCCACGGCCGGCCCTGCGGGTGCTCGGGGAGGCCGGCGACGAGCTCCTCGGCGACGGTCCACGCCTCGTTGGGGGTCGGGCTCTGCACGCCGTCGATGGTGTAGGGGGCAAGGACGGTGACGTTGCCGGTGTGGTAGCTGATGCTGGCGACGAAGTGCTCGCTGTCGGCCAGACGCATCATGGCCCGGGTCTCGGGCTCGGAGCCGGCGGCGGGGCCGCGGTAGTAGGGGCTCTGCGGGCTCTTCGAGCTGCCCTTCTCGCCGAGGAAGCCCCACTTGAACGGGTAGTTGCGGTTGAGGTCGACGCCGTCGCTGCGCGTGATGGCGCCGGGGTCGCCACCGGAGTCCAAAGACCTCGGGCGGCCGTTCTTGCGCGGCGAGCGCGGGCTGCCGTGCTGCAGCGCCCAGATGCCGTCGGGGTTGACCACCGGCACGCACCACACGACGAGCTCGGCGGGCCAGCGCTGGACCTTGGCATCCAGCACCGGGTCGGGCCGCAGCTC
>DAOMZC010000668.1:0-4132 GCA_035437965.1 Pseudomonadota bacterium | reverse complement strand
CCTTGCTCGCGAATGTAGGATAACACCCCGCGCGCCACCCAGCCGTGCGGCAGCTTGCCTTCGCGCAGCCGCGCCCGCACCGCTGTCGAGCAGACCTCGGGCAGCTCGAGCTCCTCTTCGTGCCGCTCGTCATGAAGCTGGCCGCCCGCCGGTGGCGCGGCTTTTTCGCGCCGGACGCCGCCGCGCGCAAGGACCAGGAACGGCACGAGCTGCGCGAGCTCCGGCCAGCCGTACCAGCGCTCGCGCTCTTTTATAAGATCGGCGCCGATGACGAGCGCAAAGTCATGCTCGGGGTGGCGCTTCTGGAGCGCCTGCACCGTCAGCAGCGTGTAGCTCGGACCGGCGAGCTCCTGCTCGATCGCGCAGACCCGCACCGCCGGCCCGATCGCCGCCGCCGCGCGCTCGCACATCGCCACCCGGTGGGCAAACGGCACCGAGCGCTTGTCGAAGGCGTGGCGGAATACCGGGATCATCCACACCTCATCGACTGGATACGTCAAAAGGACGTAGAGGCAGGCGAGCTGGTGACCCACGTGCGGCGGATCGAAGCTGCCGCCGAACAGCGCGACTCGCATGGTCCCATGGTGCGGCTGTGGGGTTTTGTTTGCAACCGTGGGGTCTTGGCCTGGTCTTGGCCCAAGGAGCGCTGCCGCGCGGTCCCCGCTCCGCGAATTCCGCAGCTACCCCGCTTACCTATGTAAGCCAGCTTGCCGATATAGAAGCAGAAAAAGCCTTCACGATCGGGCCGCACATTTGGTAGTCTGATTGCGATGATAAAGAAGCCCTCTGTCGGGCACCTGGGTGTGCCATACGGTAGGTGCGGTGGGCGCCGGGAGGGCTGCGTCCGCACGGAGCGCGCCGCGCGCCCGGGCTCCGGGCTTGGGGGAGTGACGTAGATGTCGCGCGACCTCTCGGGCAAGACGGCGGGCGGCTTCCGGCTGGGCGAGATCCTGGCCCGCGGCGCCAGCAGCACCGTCTATGCGGCAGAGCCCACGGCCGGCGGTCCAGCGGCGGCGGTCAAGGTCCTTTCCTATGACCTGTCGCGCGACAAGAACGCAGCGACCAAGCTCATCGCCGAGGTGCAGCGGGCGACTGCGGTCAAGCACCGCAACCTGTGCCCGGTGCTGGAAGTCGGCGCCGTCGAGCACAAGGGCAAACGCTACCTATATATCGCGATGGAGCGCCTGTCCGGCGTGTCGCTCAAGGCGCGGCTTGCCGGTCAGCAGGGGAGCGCCCTGCCGCTGCACGTCGTCTTGCAGATTGCCAGCGACGTCGGCGGGGCGCTGCAGGCGATCCAGCGCGCCGGCGGGGCCCACCGGCAGCTCGGGCCGGGCGCGGTGTTCCTGGTGCCGCCGTCGGAAGACGAGCGCCGGGCCGATCCCGATGCCGAGGACCGGGTCTACCTGCTCGACCTGGGGGTGGCGCTCGTCCCCACCGAGTCGGCCAAGGACAGCCCCAAGCCGGGCAAGGCGCCCAAGCCGCCGAGCGATGTGCGCGGGCTGGCGCTGCTCGTGCGGGACATGCTGGGCGGGCAGCCCGACTCGGTCGCCGCCGGCCAGAACGCGGTGCTGCCGCTGCGCTGGCGCAACCGCAAGGTCCCGGCGCGCATCGACGCCGTCCTGCGCCAGGCGCTTAGCGACGGCGCCGGCAGCGACAAGGGCGCCCGCATCGAGTCGGTGGCGACGCTGGTCGCCGAGCTGCTCGGGGTCGGCGACGCGCTGCCCAGCCTGGCCGCGTGGTCCGAAGACGGCCGCGCCATCATGGCGCAGCCGGCTCGCAGCTGGAACCTGGCCTGGGCCGGGGCCCTGGCCGTGCTCGGCGGGTCCGCGGTCGGTTACTGGATGTACACCCAGGAGCCGACCCCAACGCCGCCCGCCGCCGTCGATCTGGCGCACGCCGCGCCGGCGGACCTCACCGAGGGCGGCAGCGCCGATCTGGGCGCCGGCGAGGGCCCGGCAGCCGGCGATGGGGCGACCGGCGCGCTCGACGCCGCGGCCGTGGACTCACCGCCGCGCGTCTGGCCCAAGCGCACCGGGCCCAAGATTCCTCCCCTCCGGACGTTGGACCCGGCGTTTAACGCGCCGTCCACCGTACCGGCGGCGCCATCGGCTCCGGCCGCCCCGGGCGCCCCAGCCGCCAAGGCCCAGGGCCCGTCCGCCCCTCCCGCGGCTCCCCCCGCCGCCGCGCCGCCGACTCCGCCCCACCCAAGGCGCGCCGCCAGCAGATACGCCGTGACCGCCGCGCTGCCGAGCAGGGCCGCTGCCACCGCGCGCGACGCCGCCCGCTCGCCACGCCAGCGCGCTACCGCTGCCCCAAGGGCCGGCAGCAGCAGCACCACCACCAGGAGGCCGCTCGGCACAAGCAGCGGGCCGGCGACCGACCCCGGGTTCGAGCTGGACGAAAGCGACATGACGCGGCGCACACCCTCCGTGCCCGCGAACATAGAGAGCCGCTCCCGGTCTTAGCAAGCGCCAAGCGCTCGCGACCGCGCGCGCTACGACAGGGACAGCATCTTCTGCATCGGCTTGAGCGCCTGCAGCCGCAGCGACTCGGGCAGGATGAGCTCCGGGGTGAGGTCGCGCAGCGCCAGGTAGACCTTCTCAAGGGTATTCTTGCGCATGTGCGGGCACTCGTTGCAGGCGCAGCCGCCCTCGGCGGGGGCGGGGATGAACTCCTTGCCGGGGGCGCGCTTGCGCATCTCGTGGATGACGCCGGGCTCGGTGGCGATGATGAAGGTGGTGGCCGCGGACTCGGTGGCGCGCTTGATGAGGGCGCTCGTCGAGCCGATAAAGTCGGCGTGGGCGAGCACGCGCTCCTCGCACTCGGGGTGGGCGAGGACCTCGGCGCCGGGGTGGTCGTGCTGCAGACGGACGATCTCACGCTCGCTGAAGATCTCGTGGACCATGCACGAGCCGGGGTAGCAGACCATGTTGGTGCGCCCGGTCCGCTTGATCAGCCACCGTCCCAGGTGCTGGTCGGGGGCGAACAGGATGCCCTGGTCGGCCGGGTAGCTGCGGATGATCTTCTCGGCGTTCGACGAGGTTACGATGCAGTCGGACATCGCCTTGATCGCCGCCGAGCAGTTGATGTAGCTCACGGTGACGTAGCCGGGATATTTGGCCTGCCAGGCCGCCAGCTTCTCGGGCGGGCAGCCGTCGGCCAGCGAGCAGCTCGCGCTTAGATCGGGCACGAGCACGGTGCGGCTCGGGTTCAAGATCTTCGCCGTCTCGGCCATGAAGTGCACGCCGGCAAACAGGATGACGCTCGCCTGGGTCTTCTGCGCCGCCTGCGCCAGCTGCAGCGAGTCACCGACGAAGTCCGCCAGGTCCTGGATCTCCGAGTCCTGGTAGTAGTGGGCCAGGAACACCGCGTTGCGCTCGGCCTTGAGGCGGGTCACCGCGCCCTCGAGGTCCGAGGGGAGCTGGGCGGTCGCGCGCGCGGCGGCGGGGTCCTTGCGAAGAGGGATGAGGGGCTCCATGCAGGTGATGGTACCATCCGCCCATGGCCAACGTTCTCATTATCGACGACAACGACACCCTGCGCGAGGGCCTGGCGGCGGTCGTGCGGCGCATGGGTCACAAGGTCTGCGCCTGCCCGGGCGGCGCCGAGGCGCTCGCGGCGTTTTCGCGCAGCCCGGCCGACTTCGTCATCACCGACCTCAAGATGGCCGGCATGGACGGACTTGAAGTGCTGCGCCGCATCCGCGAGCTCGATCCCGACTGCCCGACGCTGCTCGTCACCGCCTACGGCACCGTCGAGGCGGCGGTCGAGGCGATGAAGCTCGGGGCGATGGACTTTCTGACCAAGCCGTTCCCGCCCGAGGTGGTGCGCCTCAAGGTCGAGCGCGCCCTGGAGCTGCGGGCGGCGCGCCGCCTCAACGAGCGCCTGCAGCTTGAGAACGAGCGCCTGCGCACCGAGGACGAGGTCCGCTACCGCGAGCTCGTCGGCTCGACCGAGGTGATGAGCCGGCTGTACGACGCGATCGGCCGCGTCGCCAAGACCGACAGCCCGGTGGCGATCTACGGCGAGTCGGGCACCGGCAAGGAGCTGGTGGCGCGCGCCATCCACAACCTGTCGCGCCGCCACCACCACCACCGACGGTCGTCAAGCTGACGATCACGGCGAATGCGGA
>DAOMZC010000667.1:0-4135 GCA_035437965.1 Pseudomonadota bacterium | reverse complement strand
GAACGACGGCGCCGGCGGGCTCGCGGCCGGCTCGCGCCGCACCGGCGGCACCGGCGATGGCGACCGCGAGCTCGCCGTCCCACCTGCGAGCCCGAGGCCCGCCTGCAGGGGCAGGAGCACGCCCTGCAGCGCGGCATTGTTGAGCGGTGTATCGGTGAGGGCCTGGCCGAGCTCCTCGATGCCGCGGCGAGCGACGGCCAGCGCCGGCGCGCTCACCTGGACGCCCTCCGCAGTCTGGAGCAGCTCTTCGATCCGGTGGATGAAGCTGCTCACCGCCGGCAGGCCGAGCAGGTGCGACTCGCCCTTCATGGTGTGAAGCTCGCGCAGCACGGACTCTTCCAGCGGCTGCGGCGCGCTCTCGGCCTCGCTGGCGAGCAGCGACATGCCGAGGCGCAGCAGCCGCTCGAGGGCGGTGGCGCGGAACCGCTGCAGCAGCTGCTCGCGGCCGGTGCTCACCCGCGAGCGCTCTCGATCTTGAAGTTGCCGACCACTTCGTTGAGGTGCTCGGCGGTCTTGCGCAGCATCTCACTGGAGGCGCGGATATCGCGCACCGAGGTCACGCTGTCGCCGAGAATGGTGGAGATCTCGCGCATGCTCTCCAGGACCTGTCCGGTCGCGGTGCGCTGCTGCTGGGTGACCATGGTGATCTGGCGCGCCGACTCGGTGGTGCCCTCGGCGAGCTTCCGGCTCTCATCGGTCGAGATCGCGGTCGCGGCGGCGGAGCTGCGGATGTCGGCGAGCAGCGACTTGACGTCCTGCACGCTGCCGGTGACGCGCTCGGCGAGCCGCCGCATCTCGCTGGCCACCAGGGCAAAGGCGCGCCCGGCCTCGCCCGCGCGGGTGGCCTCTAGCGACGCGTTGAGCGCGAGCAGGTCGCTGCGGTCGGCGATGTCGCGGATGACCTCGAGCAGCTCGGCGATGCGGTTGGTGTGGCCGTTGAGCGTCAAGACGTTGCTCGACATGCCATCGGTGGTCTGGCGCGTGCGCTGGGCGTTGTCGAACACGCCGCGCGCGGCGTCGGCGATGTTGCTGGCGCTGTCGTGCAGGGACTGCATGGTGCGGCTGACCTCTTCGACTCCGCCGGCCTGCTTGGAGGTGGCGGCCTCCTGGGCCTGCATGACCGCGTAGATCTGCGCCGCGGCGCCGGCCAGCTTCATCGCCGCATCGGTGATCTGGCGCACCAGCGTGCGCTGCCCTTCAATCATCCGCTGCACCGCTTCGCCGACCTGGCCCTCGAGCTCGACCTGCCCCGCGAGGTCGCCGCGCCCGAGCCGCTCGGCCATCGTGGCCAGGCTGCGCAACAGCTGCAGCATGCGGTCAAACGCCGCCGCCATCTGGCCGACCTCATCGCCGCGCGAGATGCCGAGGTTCGGCTGCGACAGATCGCCGCTGGCGATGCGCAGCGCGACGCGGGTCATCACGCGCAGCGGTCCGACGAGGATCGTGCCGATGAGGTAGTTTATGCCGCAGCCCAGCAAGAACACCAGGACCGATACCAGGAGCACGATCCGCTCCTGCGAGCGCAGCTCTTGCTGCAGCCCGAGCAGGGAGAAGCCCAGCGTCAGTGTCCCAGTGGCTCCGCCCTTGCAACGGACCAGGCGGTCCAGGCGCATAAGTCCATTGTGATAGGTGATGACGCCGCGCTCGGAAGGCTCGATGCGGCTGTCCGGAGCCCGCTCGGGATTGATGCTGACCAGCACCGTACCGTTGGCGCGGCGCACCAGGGCGTAGGCGAAGTCAGAGACCGGACGCAGCCCTTCAAGCGACTCCTGCACGTTGTGCATGTCGTCAAACTCGATGCCCGGGGCCACCGCGCTGGTGGCGACCTGGGCCAGGCTGGTGATGCGCTCTTCCATGTGGCGGCGCAGCACCTCGCCCATGCGCGCCGGGAAGAACACGACCAGAAAGATCGAGAACACCAGCAGAAGGAGGCTGGTGAGCGCCACCAGACGCATGCGCAGGGAAGCAGAGAAGATGCTCATCGCCGGTTCCTCTTCCTTCAGCGGTAGACCTCGGCGAGGCGCAGGAGGGCGGCATCCAGGTCACCTCCCTCGGCGCGCGCGGCGGGCAGGTTGATCAGGATGTTTACGTGGTCCTCGCCCCGCTGAAAACCGATGCTCAGACCGGCCTTCAGGTAAACGGTCCTCAAAATCAAATACAACAGTTCTCGGAGGTTATGACCAATAGTGTCCGCTTCTAGAATCACCGTCGAGAAAAAGGCTTCCTGCAATGCATGGGGAACGAATGGGGGAAAGAATCGAAAATAACCTACTCTCGTCGCTGGCTCTATTTGAGGCGGCTTTTCAGCTCGGCGAGCTGGGCTGGGGTCAGCGTGGCCAGCGCCTGGGAGATTGGGTCGTCGGCCTCGGCCTCTTTCTTGGCGACCGCGCCCTGCGCCAGCACTTCCTCTACGCGGGCCACCCGGGCTCCTTCCACGCTGTCGGGGCTGGCGTAGTGGCGGGCAGTGATGCCAAAGTTGCCGTGGCCCAGCGCCTTGGCGACCATCGAAGAGGTCGCGCCGGCCTCCAGGGCGAGCGTGGCGTGCAGACCTCGCAGGGAGTGGGGACACACGGTCGGCACTCCGGCACGAGCGCAGACCTCATGGACCTTGCGCCAGAAGTACTGATGGCGCGGTGGCGCGTCGCCCTCTGTGAACAGGAGCCCTGTAGGCTGCTTGCTGCGGGCCAGAGCCAATAGCGGCCCGCGCAGACTCTCGGGCACCTTCAGCCGACGTACTGCGTTCTTGGTCTTGCCGGCTGGGATCCACAAAATGGTTCCGCTGGCATCGAGGTCGCGCGCGACCCGGGCTCCCACTTCCCCTTGGCGGAGTCCCAAGTGCAGCATCAGCAGCACGCCCAGCGCCAGCGCATCACCAACGTCTGCCATGGCCTCTGCGGTCTGTGAGAACTGACGTGCTTCATCAATACGGAGCTGCGTCTTGCCTGTCCTCCGTTTACCCGCCGGGGCTACCTCTGCAAAAGGGTTCCTGTGTAGGTGGCGCTCTTTTTGCGCCCACTGGCAAAACGACTTGGCCAGTTGCAAGTAGAACTGATGCGTCGCGGCAGCCAGGGGCTTGCCTGTCTTTTGACTGACCGTCTGTGTGAGCTCACTATAGAGTCGCTCGGCTCTCTCTGGTGTAAGTGAGGTGGCTAAGAGAGACAGAGGCAGCCACCCGGCGAGGGAAGCCACTTCGTGCTCAGCGGTCGACGGAAGGACCCCGCGTACGTTACGCAAGTAGTCGCGATACTGTTGTAGGAGCATCCCGACTGTTTGGGTCTGGCTGCGCTCTTGATCGCGGGTGAGCTTCTCTTTCAGGGCGAGCGCGTCCGCGCGGGAGGTGGCGCAGATTGACTTACGCTCGGAACCCTCGATCAGGACCAAGCGCCACTTGTCGCGATTCCGGTATGGGCCCAGGACCGTAAGGGTCCCGATGGCTGGCCGGTCGGCGCTGGGTCGGAGCGACGCGATCAGCGATTCGATATTCTTCTTGCGGAGTGCTTTCTTGGCCTTTCGGGCAACCTGTTTGACGCGGCTTTCAGGGAGTTCCGTTACAAGGTTCATGACTTCTCCTAATCTGGATGTTGGTGAGCGCGGTGGAATCTGATTCGCAGAGATGGGAGCAGGCGCTCAATGCGCCCGCGCAGCGGGTCGCAAGTTCGAAGGGTGTATTGTCCATTTCTACCCCCAGGGAGCGTTTGTTATGGGCTCACACTTCAGGTTCGAGGGGTGTTCTCTGTTCCCTCCTAAGCAGTGCAGGATGCGGCCATTTGATGGTTGCTGTGATTAGGATTCTTGCCGAGCATCGGCGGGCCGCGCGGCGCTACTTCGGGCTCCCGCCCGTCCCGCCATCGCTCGACTTCGTGGCGGCGTTTTGGATGGAGGGTGGCGAGGGCATGCCCAAGGCCGCGGCCAGCTTGGCGAGTGTCAGCTCCGAGGGCCGAAGCTTCCCGCACGCTTGCTCGACCTGTCTGATGGTGGGGGCCGACAGATTGATGCGGCGACTGAGTTCCGATACGGACCAGCCGGCAAGCAGGCGGCGACGGCGCAGCTCGGCACCATAGGCGACCCAATCGGCAGAGTGCCAGTCCCTCTGCCGCCTTTTGAGCGAGTCGTAGATAAAGCCGCGCGAACGGTC
>DAOMZC010000666.1:0-4138 GCA_035437965.1 Pseudomonadota bacterium | reverse complement strand
GGGGCTGGTCGGCGTGAACGTGACGTTGAGCGTCACCAGGCCCTGATCGGCGCCGCTGGCGGCCGGGAGGTTGCCCGTCGCCGGATCCACCGACCAGTCGTCCAGGTTGTCGGAGAACGAGGCCACGTAGTCGATCGCCGCGGTATCCGAGTTGGTGCAGATGACCTTCAGCTGCGCCGTGTTGCCGACCACCACCTTGCCCAGGTCCTTGTCGCCCGGCGTGCAGCTAATGGTGAGCAGCTTGCCCGTGCCGTCGACCTTGACCTGGGTCGGGGTGGTAAGGCCGGCGGCGTTGACGACCACGATGCCGCTGCGCATGCCGTTGCCGGTGGGCCGGAACGTGACCTTGAACTGCGCGCTCTGACCGGTGGGGATCATCATCGGCGCCATGCCCGAGGTCAGGAAGTCCGTCGCGTTGGTGCCGGCCACCGACAGGCTGATGCCGGTCAGCGGCGCCGCGCCGGTGTTGCTCACGGTCAGGATCTGCTCCATCGAGCTCTGGCCGATGATCGTCACCGGGAAGGACATCATCATCGGCGACACCGAGATGTTGGCCTGCACGCCGGTGACCGCCAGCGGGATGTGCAAGAGGCCCATCTTCACCTGATCGTTTACGACGATCGCGATGTCCCCGACCTGCTGCATCGCCAGAAGCGGCGAGGCAGTCACCGTCAGCACGATCGCCGGATCGGTCTTCTTCAGCATGGTCCCGTCGGGCGGCAGGCCCGAGACGGTGAACACGCCGCCCGGCATTGCCGGCGTCACCGTGCTCTTGCCGAAGACCAGCGGCTGATCGCCGGTGTTGGTGATCATGATCTGCTTGGACGCCGAGGTGGTCTTGATGTAGACGGCGCCGAAGTCGAGGTTGCCCGGGCTCACCGTGACCTGCGGGCCGGTCGCGGTGCCGGTCAGCGGGATCTTGGCGGTGTGGCCGCTCATGAGGTCGGTGGCGATGGTCAGCGAGGCGCTCTGGGCTCCGATGTCGACCGGGCAGAACTGCACCGTGACGGTGTAGGTCCCGCCGCTCGGCGGCACGCCCTTGCTCATCGGCAGGGTGTACTTGAACGAGCCGGGGTTGGTGCCGGTCATGCTGACCGACAGGATGCGCAGGGTGTCGGTGCCGCTGTTGGTGATGACGACGTTCTGCGCCGGCGAGCAGGTACCGGTCTGCTGGGTCGGCGTGAAGTCGATCTTGTCGGGCTGCATGTTGAAGTTGGCGACGGTGCCCTTGCACGCGATCGCCACCGTCGCGGTGGGCGTCGCCGGGTCATCGCTGTTGATGCTTAGCACGGAGTTTCGCAGGCCCTGCACGGTGGGCTTGCACTGCACCGCGATCGTGCCGGTGCCGCCGTTGGGGGCGATCTTCAGCGGCGCCGCAGTGACGACGCCGAAGTCGCTGGCGTCGCCGCCGGTAAAGGTCAGCGCCGAGATGGTCAGATCGGCGAGGCCGCCGTTGGTCACCGTGATGAGCTGCTCGGGTCCGGTCGAGTTCACCCGCACCGGCGAGAGCACGATCGAGCTCGGGACCTGGATCTTCGGCTTGCCGAGCGAGCCGCGCAGGGTGACCGTCCCGGTGTAGTTGGTGCCGTTGATGCTGTACGGAATGCGCAGCGAGCCGTTGTACAGGGTCTCGGCGGTCGGGGTGAACTTGACGTCCAGCGAGACCGAAGCGCCGGCCCCGAGCAGCGTCGGCAGGCCCTTGGGCACGTTGTCGAGCCCGAAGTTGGTGGCGTCGGTCAGCGACGGCGAGGGGTTGATGCTCAGGTAGCCGCCGCCGGTGTTGGTGATCGTCACGGTGACCGGGGGCGCGGTCGTGCCGACGGGCACGCCGCCGAAGTTAATCTGACTCGGCTGGACATCGAACACCGGACCCTGGCCGGTCACCGCCAGGCTGACCACGGTCGGCGGCGCGCCGACGCCGCTCTGGGTGATGGTGTAGGTCGCGGTCACCTTGCCGACCACCGTCGGCAGCGCGGTGACGTTAAGCGACAGCTTCTCGCCCGGGTTGAGGGTCTTGGGGTAGGTCGCGCCGGTGACGTTGAAGACGCCGACCGGGGCGAGGACGCCGCCGGTCAGGGTCACCGGATCGCTGCTGCTGTTGGTGATATCGACAGTGATCGGCAGCGCCGTGCTGCCCTGCGGGATGGTGCCGAAGTCGACCGGCTGCGGGCTGACCTTAAGCGGGTTGGCGACGAACAGGAGCGCGTTGGCGATCAGCTTGCTGGCATCGGTGGTCGGGTCGTAGCAGCCGCTGCTGCCGATGTCGCTGCCCACCACGTACAGGTTCAGATCGACGCGCGGCTTGCCGTTGGGCATGCCGACGACCGCCAGGGCGTTGCCGTCCGACCAGGCGGCCACGACCTTGGCGCCGCTGCGGATCGCGCTGCCGCTGGCGCCGGCGCGCTGGTAGCAGCGGCTGCCGTTGGTCGCCACCTTGCTGACCCCGTTCATGATCGGGTGGGTCATGTCAGCGGTGCCCATGCTGGAGGACGAGGTGAAGTTCATCGAGCCGGGCTCGATGAGGACGTACTTGTCCCAGTTGGTGCTGTAGACGTTGTAGTAGGAGTTGCCGGCGTAGTAGGGGTTGGCCAGGACCACGCCGCCGCCCTGATCGACGTAGTTTGCCAGGGCGTTGCCGATGTCGTTGGAGTAGCTGAAGCCGCTCCGGCTTGTATCGGCGTAGACCAGCACCGAGTCGCACGCCGCCAGGGTCGACGCCGACGGGGTGCTGCTGCCGGAGTCGATGTTGGTGACGCTCTGGAAGAGCTTGGTATCTTCAAGCTTCTTCTTTACGTCAGCGATAACACCAGCATCCGAGCTGGCGTAGACAATACAGACATCCCGGCCCTTGGCAGACGCGACGGTGGGGACAGCCGCCGTCGTTACCATGAAGGCCGCGAGTGCCGCCGCCCCGTGGAGAACGGAGCGTAGCGTGCCGCGAGCAGCTTGTGTGGACATAGCACCCTCCTAGGTGAGTCGAAGTGCCGCCTTAATAGCACAGCTTGCTTCAAAAGATGAGAGCGCTAAGAAATCGACATTGAGCGGTTTTTTGCGCAAAGAGGCGCCGCCAGGGAAAAACCCCAGCTCGAAGCGGACACAACAATTAAGGGGGGAGTGAAAAAATAAAAAAGGGGCACCGGCTCGCAAGCCAGCGCCCCTTTGGGGTTACTTCGGCAGGCTAGAGACTAGTGCCCGTGACCCGCGTGGCCACCGCCCGCCGCCGGGGCCTCTTCCTTCGGGCGCTCGGCGATCATGCACTCGGTGGTCAGCATGAGGCTGGCGACCGAGGCGGCGTTCTGCAGCGCGGTGCGCACGACCTTGGTCGGGTCGATGACGCCGGCCTCGAGCAGGTCCTCGTACTTGTCGCTCGCCGCGTTGTAGCCAAACGCCGCGGTCTTGCCCTCGCGGACGCGGTTGACCACGATGCTGCCCTCGACGCCGCCGTTCTGGGCGATCCAGCGCATCGGCTCTTCGATCGAGCGGCGGATGATCGCCACGCCGTACTGCTGCTCGACGCTGAGCTTGAGCTGGTCGAGCACCGACTGGGCGCGCAGGAGCGCCACGCCGCCGCCGGGGACGATGCCCTCTTCGACGGCCGCGCGGGTCGCGTGCAGGGCGTCCTCGACGCGCGCCTTCTTCTCCTTCATCTCGGTCTCGGTCGCGGCGCCGACCTTGATCACCGCCACGCCGCCGACGAGCTTGGCCAGCCGCTCCTGCAGCTTCTCGCGGTCGTAGTCGCTGGTGGTCTCGGCGATCTGGGCGCGGATCTGCTTGACCCGGGCGTCGATGTCGGGCTTCTTGCCGGCGCCATCGATGATCGTCGAGTTGTCCTTGTCGATGGTGACGCGCTTGGCGCGGCCCATGTCCTTGACCGTCAGGTTCTCGAGCTTCAGGCCCAGGTCATCGGTGACCGCCTGGCCGCCGGTGAGGATGGCGATGTCCTTGAGCATCTCCTTGCGGCGATCGCCAAAGCCCGGGGCCTTGACGGCGCAGGCGTTCAGGGTCCCGCGGAGCTTGTTGACCACCAGGGTCGCCAGCGCCTCGCCGTCCACGTCCTCGGCGATGATGAGCAGCGGCTTGCCAGCGCGGGCGATCTGCTCGAGCGTCGGGATGAGGTCCTTCATGCTGGAGATCTTCT
>DAOMZC010000665.1:0-4141 GCA_035437965.1 Pseudomonadota bacterium | reverse complement strand
AGCTCGTCGCCGTGCTGGCTGAAGTCGACCAAGCGCTGGGTCGTCGCCCGGCAGCGCGAGCAGTTGTACGGGATGAGCAGCGACAGCACCTGGCCCTTGCGGGTCAGATCCTCGGGCTTGCCCAGGCGCTCCAGGAACGGCGCCGGGATGGAGAGGAAGTTGATCCGCTCGACCTGCTCCTCGCCGCCGGTCTTGGCCTCAAGGAGCTGCATGAGCTTACGCCACTGCGCGGTGCCCACCGGATCGATGGACAGGATGCCGCCCAGATCGATGACCACCTCGCCCTCGAGCCCGTCGGCCAGCTTCTGCGCCTTGAGGTCGCTGTCGAGATCCCCGGACAGCTTGAGGTAGGTGCAGCGGCCCTCGATGCGCTTCTCGATCTTGAGCTTGCGCTGGCCGCCCTGCCCGTAGGAGAGGTGCACGCGCAGGAAGTTCATGACCTCGCGCGGCAGCTGGGCCATCGGCTGCTGCGCGACGTAGTTGAAATACGTCGCCGGGTCCTCGTCGAAGTCCTCGGGGTTGCCGCAGGTCGGGCAGGTCGACGGCGGCGACTGCCCGGCGCGCCACAGCGGCGTCTCTTCGTCGGTGCGGAACAAGAGCCGGCGCTCCTGGTCGCAGGTGTCGCAGCGGTAGGGGGCGTAGAACGAGACGATGTAGCCCGGCCCGCCGAAGTTGGCGACCATGTTGAACTGGTCGACCACCTTGGGCGAGCCCTCGACGTAGTAGACCCCGCCGAGCCGCGGCCCGATGGTGGCGATGAAGTCGACCCACTGACGGATGCCGAAGGATGAGATCCGATCCACGCCCCCGAGGTCGAGGATCAGGTAGCGCGAGGCGATGGTCTGCGCCAGGCCCGGCGCGTCGAACTGTTCGTCGACGATACCCGACAGTCGCAGGCACGTCACCTCGCCCTCCGTCAAGCGCTCGATCAAGAGCTTGGGCGGCGGCTGGACTGCACCCAGAATGCTGGAGCGTTCTTCGTTGCTCACGAGTTTAGCCCATTAAAGATCATGGCGACCTGACTTCGCCGTCAAGTCGGGGAAAATCAGACTGCGACCTGGACGTGGTCCCTCGGCGGTGCGGGCAACGTCCAGCTCCATGACGGCGGTGACGCGCGTGCGCGTCCCCGGCTCAACATCTACTTGTAAGGTCTGCGAGGTCCGGTAGACCAGCGACAGGCCGATGCCGGCCCCGCCCTGGCCCTTGTTCACCTGCCCGGCGGCGGCCTGGCGGAGGCTCCGCGTAAGGTCGCTGCGGCGCAGGCGGCCGAAGCGATCCGAGGTCTCGATGCACAGGCGAATCCCATCGGTGCCGTAGCGGAACGTCACCCGATCCTCGGCGGGCAGCTCGATGGGGGCGGTGCGGTCGTGGGCGTAGCGCGGCTGGCCCTTGTCGTCGACCGGGGCGTCGTACATGGCGTTGGTGATGAGCTCGTGGACCACTTCGCCGATATTATCGGCCACGCGGCGCGAGATGTTCAGGTGATCGGTGCACAGCTTGACGATGCGCGCCTCGGCAGCGTCGCGGCCGCCGATGTTGGTGATGCCGGTGCTGAAGGCCTGCGCCCCCCATAAAAGGTAGGCCTGCAGCGGCAGCAGCGGCTGGCCGCGCAGGTGGCAGGCGATCCCGAGGAGCTCCGACTCCAGGTCGAGCCGCCCGCTGCTCGGCCGCTGACCGAGCGTCGCTATCACCCCGGGCTGCTCGCCGAGCATGGGCACATCGAGCTCGCCATCGGTGCCGTACAGCACGGCGTAGCAGCGGCGCTTTGGATCGCGCAGGCTGAGGGTCGCCGAGCACAGCCCGAGGAGGTTGCTGGCCGCCGCGGCCTCGCCGACGACGAGCCACAGCGACACCCCGGTCTCGCCCTGCAGCGCCGGCAGGAGCGGTGTGCCCACGTCTTCATACGTCTTTACCGTATAGCCCGCGCTGACCAGGATGCGCGCCAGCCGCTTGTTCGTCGCTCGGTTGCGATCGACGACGATGGCGCCGGCGCGCTCGCGCTGCTCGGCTTTGGGGCGTGACCCGCCTGCTGGATTTGGATGGCCCATGGTGGTGTTTACGCGCACTCGTCCGTTCTTCAGTCGGGGGAGCTCTATGGTAGCCCAACTTACACTGTTTTCAGTAAGCTAAGAGCATATCCTAGCTTGCAGGCGACCGGCAAGGGACCTTCCCGAGCGATTTAGCAGCCTCCTCCCAGGCTTGGTGCTCCGCGGCTTCGCGGTCCACCAGCGTTCAGGCAGCGTTCAGGCAGCGGTCAGGCTGCGGGCGCCACGTCCAGGCGCCAAAGTAGGTCGCGGCCGGCCGGGCCGACGTGGTACGATATAACGGTTCGTTACGATAAGAAGTCATGGACTCCCCAGCCGATAAAATAAACCCCGGGTCTTCGGCGGATCCGCGGCCGTTTGGGAAGTACCTGCTCATGGGCATGATTGCGCGCGGCGGCATGGCCGAGGTCTACCGGGCGCGCAAGGCAACCGATGCGCGCCTTTACGCCATCAAGTGCATGCGCCCGGCGCTCGCCAAGGAGGCGCGGTTTGTCGACATGTTCGTGCGCGAGGGCCGGCTGGCGGTGCGCTTCGAGCACGTCAACATCGTCCGCACCTTCGAGCTCGGCCGCACCGATGGCCGCTACTTCATCTCCATGGAGTACATCGGCGGCAAGGACCTGACCCAGATCCTGCGCCGCTGCCAGGAGCAGGGCGGGCGCATCCCGATCCCGCACGCCTGCTACATCGCGGCCAAGATGTGCGAGGGCTTGCACTACGCCCACACCTTCGTTGACAGCGACGGTAAGCCCCTGGCGATCGTCAACCGCGACGTGTCGCCCTCCAACGTCCGCATCGGCTACGACGGCGAGGTGAAGCTGCTCGACTTCGGCATCGCCCAGGCGATGGTGCAGTTCACCAGCGAGATCGGCGTCCTCAAGGGGAAGTTCAGCTACATGTCCCCCGAGCAGATCCGCGGCATGCCGGTGGACGCGCGCACCGACGTGTTCTCGACCGGGATCATCCTGCACGAGATGCTCACCACCGAGAAGCTGTTCCGCGGCGACACCGAGTTCCAGCTGATGGAGCGGGTGCGCAACGTCGAGGTCCTGCCGCCGAGCAAGTACAACCGGCGGGTCAACGAGGCCCTCGACCGCATCGTCATGAAGGCGCTGGCGCGCGACGTGGTCGACCGCTACCAGACGGCGCAGGAGCTGGCGCGCGATCTCAACGCGTTCCTGGCGTCCTACAAGTTCGACCGCAAGGAGCTCGTCGATCACGTGCGGACGCTGTTCCGCGCCGACTACGACGCCGAGGCGCTCGAGGTGCAGGCCTGCCTGCAGGCGCCGCTGCCGAGCCCCGATGGACGCGATACGGCGCTGTTCATGAACACCGGCAGCATCGACGTCGCGATCATGAACGAGCACAGCGAGAGCCTGCAGATCAGCGTCGGCTCGGGCAGCGAGCACGCCGAGCTCCTGGAGATCGCGGTCACCGCGCCGCAGCCGGTGCTGCCCGCCACCGAGCCTTCTTCCGCGAGCAGCCAGGGCGAGCCGCAAGCTTCCTCGGGCCAGACCCAGCCGCCGACGGCTTCGCGCACCGGCCTGTGGTCGCGCCTGCGCGACAAGTTCTCGCCGCCCAAGTAGCGAGTCCGCCGCGCCCGGCTCACCGCGGCTTCGCACCCCGGCCTGTGGTCGCGCCTGCGCGACAAGTTCTCGCCGCCCAAGCAGGCGAGCCCGCCGCGCCCGACCCGCCGGCGTCTCGCCGCGTTGGCTCGGCGCCTGGCCGCCTGGACGCGCCTACAGCGCGCCGCGGTCACTCAGCGCGGCCGGTCAGCGCGGCCGGACGACGAAGACGAACTGTTCGGGCAGGCCGGCGTCCTGCTCCTCCAGCAGGAAGCCGGCGGCGGTGATGGCGGCGCGGGCGGCCTCGCGGTGGCGCACGCTGTTGGTCAGCACGATGCGCCCGGTCCGGTTGAGGGCGGGCGGCAGCGAGCGTAGGTACGCCTCCCGGTCGGGCAAGAGGTGGTCGACCTGGGCCAGCAGGATCAGATCGTACAGGCCGGGCTCCAGGCCGGGGTCGCTCGCGGTGACGCTGCGGGCCTCGACCTGGGCGAGGCCGCGGGTCCGCTGGCGCAGGGCAGCGAGCGCCGCCGC
>DAOMZC010000664.1:0-4143 GCA_035437965.1 Pseudomonadota bacterium | reverse complement strand
CCTTGGTCCGGATCATCGCAGCGCCCTCGCCGATCCGCCGCAGCGCCTCGCCGAGCTCGCGGCAGCCGCAGACGAACGGGGCGCGGAAGCCGTGCTTGTCGATGTGGAACTCCTCGTCGGCCGGGGTCAGGACCTCGCTCTCGTCGATGAAGTCGACCTCCAGCGCTTCGAGGATGCGCGCCTCGACGAAGTGGCCGATGCGGCACTTGGCCATGACCGGGATGCTCACCGCCTCTTTGATCGACTGGATCATCGCCGGGTCGCTGGCGCGGGCGACGCCGCCCTCTTTGCGGATCTGCGCCGGCACGCGCTCCAGGGCCATGACCGCCGCGGCGCCGGCGTCCTCCGCCATGCGGGCCTGCTCGGCGCTGACCACGTCCATGATGACGCCGCCGCGCAGCATCTCGGCGAGGCCGACTTTGGTACGAACTGGGGATCGCTCCATGGGTGTCTCCTTAAACAATCTCAACTGCTACGTCGGCGGTGCGCTGTCCGCGCAGGCGCCGCTCAAGTCCGGTCCACGCCTTGCCCAGGCGCCGCGCCCCTTCTTCAAGGCGCTCGGGCGGCTCGGCGCAGAAGGTCAGGCGGATGCCGCGCTGGCGCTGCCGCCCGACGGCGTTCATGGTGCTCGGGCTGATGCTCACCCCGTGCTGCTGCGCCTCGCGGTAGAGCGCCTCGGGATCGAGGCTCGGCGGCGTCGGCAGCCACAGCACCACCCCGGCCTCCGGGCGCCGCCAGCGGACCTCTGCCGGCAGGTGGCGGGCGAGCGCCTCTTCCAGGGCGTCGCGGCGACGGCGATACTCGACCAGGGTGCGCGCCAGGTGGGCCCGCAGGTAGCCGCGCTCCAGGAACTCGGCCAGCGCGTGCTGCAGGATCCCCGAGGTGCCCAGGTCAATGGCGTGCTTGAGCGCCGTCAGGTGCGGACGCAGCGCCGGCGGGCACAGGAGGTAGCCGATGCGCAGGGCGGGGATGAGCTTCTTGCTGTAGGTGCCCATGTAGATGACGTCGCCGTCCAGGGAGCGCAGCGCCGGCGGCGGCAGCTGGCCGTCGAGCTGCAGGTCCGAGGCGTAGTCGTCCTCGATGAGCGGCACCCGCGCCTTCTGCGACCACGCTAGCAGGGCCTGCCGCCGCACCGCCGAGATCCGGGTGCCGGTCGGGTTCTGACAGTTGGGCATCACGTACAGGCCCTTGACGCCGGCGTGACAGTGCCGCTCCAGGGTCGCGAGGTCGGGGCCCTCGTCGTCGCTCGGCACGCCGATGAGCCGCGCGCCGGCGACCCCGAGCAGGCTGAGGGCGCCCTGATAGGTCGACTCGTCGACGAGAAATGGATCCCCCGGGTTTACCAGGGTGCGCGCCACCAGATCGAGGGCCTGCTGGCTGCCGGTGGTGATGATCAGATCCTCGGGCGCCGCCGGCACCCCCTGACGGACCAGGTCATCGGCGACCAGGGTGCGCAGCCGCGGCAGCCCCTCGCGGGCGGTGTAGCTCAGCGCCCGCGCGCCGACGGTGCGCAGCACGTGGTCCAGGCAGCGGCGGAGCAGCTCGTGCGGCAGCAGATCCGCCGACGGCTGCATGCGCCCGAGCGAGATCATGTCGCTCTGGCCGCCGGGGACCAGCCGCTCGGCGCGGGTCAGCGGCTCGACGTTCACCGCGTTGGCGGTCAGCGACGCCCACGGCAGGCCGCCGGGCTCGGCGCGCGGGGCGGGGCTCGCCGGGCGCTCCTCGGCCTGCTCGGCGACGAAGGTGCCGCGGCCGACGGCAGAGCGGACAAAGCCGGCGGCCTCCAGGTCTTCGTAGGCGCGCACCACCGTGTTGCGGTGGGTGTGCAGCTCCTCGGCGAGCACGCGGGTCGGCGGCAGCCGGAAGCCGGGCGGGAAGGTGGCGTTGCGGATGCGGGCGGCGATCTGATCGAACAGCTGCCGGTAGAGCGGCGCGTCGCTGTCGGGGTGCAGGGCGATTCCGTTTATCTGGCCCAAGCGGACCTCCTTACAGCCGCAGAATAGCGGCTTGTGCAGACCAATAAAGAGCCAAGTCACCAATAGTGAGTAGTCCAAGTGGACCAAGTTGGAAAAATTAAATAGTCCAATTGGTCCACTCGGTCCACTCGGGCGGCGGCAGGGCCGCGGCGCGATGCCGCCGGCGGGTTCCAGCGGGCTTCCAGCGGCGCGTCAGCGGGCGAGTTTTTCGACTGAGAGGGGAGGGGGCCTATCAGGCACTGCGACCTTAAGCCGGATGATGGATGTCCCGAGGGGCGCGCGCTGGCCGAGTGTTCCGCGCCAGGGAACAAGTACCTGCTGCGCTGGGCGCTGGGTGCGGAATGTGGGCGGAGGCTCAGCGCTCGGCGCACTGGCCGTCGGCAGGGGAGCGATTGATCGGGGCCAGCGTCAGCGCCTTGGCGCGAGCGCGGGCCTCATCGAGGGTCAGCTCCAGGCGGAGGTCGCCGCCGCGCTCGCACGTCAGCGCGAACGTCGCCGTGGACTCGCCATCGCCGTCGAGCGGCTTGGCCAGCGCGCAGCTCCCGTGGCGCAGGGCGAGCTCGTGGAAGCGGCTCTTCATCGCGGCCTGGGTGAACGCCGGCGAGAGGAGGGCGGCATAGGTCCGCTTATCCCAGGCTTTGAGCAGGCTCGCGATGCGGGTGGCGACCGCCGTCAGCGCGGCGGAAGGCGGCAGGCTGCGCGACTCGACGGAGGCGGCGAGCAGCTTGCCGGCGGCGTCGATCGTCAGCTCGTACTCCAGGGCGCCGCGCTGGCAGGGCAGCCGGAAGCGGACGCTGGTGGCGCTCGGGACCTCAAGCGGCACCGGATCCTTGCACGCCCCGTGGAGCTGGGTGAGGTGGCGCGTCAGCTCTACCACCTGGGCGCTCGGCACCGCGTCGCTCAGGGTCTTGCTGAACAGTTCCGCGTAGGCCTTGTCGCTGTAGCTCGTGTAGAGCGCGGCCACGCGGGCCATCGCCTGCGCGACCGCGGGCGCGAGCGGCAGCGTCCGCCGAGTGAGCCCGCCGGACTCGCGCAGGATGGCGAGCGCCCGATCGGTGATGGCGCGGTCCTTGGCTTGGAACGAGTTGATGAGCAGCACGAGCCCGACGCCGCGCTGCGGCAGCAGGAGGATCGCGGCCGAGTAGCCCTCGGTCCCGCCCGGATGCCAGACGATCTGCTCGAGCTCGCAGGTCTCGTCGTTCCACCAGGCGAGCCCGAGCCCGGTCGCGGTCGCGCTCACGCTCGCCTCGGGCCCGCGGGCGGTGACGGTGAGGCCGCTGTGGTGCTGGACGGCGTGGGCCTCGCGCACCGTACTCCGCCGCACCGGTCCGGACTCCGGCTCGCTGCGCGGCGGATAGGCAGCAAGCTGAAACGCCGCGTACCGCGCCAGATCGCGCAGCGAAGTGTAGATCCCGCCGGCCGCCTCCGCCGCCCCGAGCCGCCAGTGCTTCACCTTCTGCGGGCCGCTTGGCCCGGGGACGTAGGCGGTCGCCAGCCGGCCGCGGGGAACGTCGGCTTCGCTAAAGTAGCTCGCGTTCATCCCGAGCGGCGCGAAGATCTCCCGGCTTACATAATCGCGGTAGGCGACCCCGGTCACCCGCTCGACGACCAGGCCGAGGAGCGACATGCCGAAGTTGGAGTAGACCTCACGGGTGCCCGGGGCCGCGGCGAGCGTGAGGCGATCAAGGCCGCTGAGCAGCTCGGCGCGGGTGACGTCGTGATCGCTCTGGGTGTAGCTGAAGCTCGCCACCGGTGGCAGGCCCGAGGTGTGGGTGAGGATGTGGCGCAGGGTGAACGGCGGGGAGTCGCGGGTCGGGTACTTGATCGCCGCGAGCTCTGGCACAAAGCGCGCCGCCGGATCGTCGAGCGACAGCTTCCCTTCATCGCGCAGCTTGGTCAGCGCGAGGCTGGTGAAGGTCTTGGTGATCGAGCCGATGCGGTAGATCGTGTCCGGGGTGGCCGGCGCCCGGGTCTCCAGATCGGCGACCCCGAAGCCCTTGGCGTAGGCGAGCTCGCCATCGATGATCACGCCCAGGACCAGGCCCGGCAGCTTCTGCGCGGCAAGCTCCGCCGCCAGGTGGGCGTCGAGCGCGGGGAACGCCGCGGCGAGCTTCGCCTTGCGGTCCGCCGCCGCGAACGTCTCGACCGGCACGCTGTCGGCGTACTG
>DAOMZC010000663.1:0-4154 GCA_035437965.1 Pseudomonadota bacterium | reverse complement strand
GGTCGCGATGGACGATGCCCTTTTTGTGGGTCGCCGCGAGGGTGGCCGCCGTCTGGCGCAAGAGCCGCAGGATCTCGGGCACCGGCATGCGCTGGCGCGAGCGCCGCAGGCGGTGGGCCAGCGTCTCGCCGTCCAGATACTCCATGACTATATAGGCGGTGCCGTTGGGCAGGATGCCGTGGTCAAACATCTGCACGAGGCCCGGGTCATTGACCCGGTTGACGGCGCGCGCCTCGTTGAGGAAGCGGGTCGTGCTGTCGCTGTTGCGGGCGCTCTCAGCGTCGAGGATCTTGATCGCGACGCGGCGCTCGATGGCCTCGTGGATCGCCTCGTAGACCGAGCCCATACCTCCCCGGCTGATCTTGCGCAGCAGGCGATATGGGCCGATCTGATTTTCCACCGCTATGTCCCCATTACATCGTAGCTGGAAAAGGGTCTTTTTCGCCAATCGAACCGCGCCCCCCAGAAGGACGAAATAGATCCGCGTGATAGCGACCCGCAGGCGGGCTTAGGGAGGGCGTTCGGGGTAAGGACGCGCGGGGAATGTGAGCGCCGACACGCGGCGGGGCTACGGCGGCTCGCGGTGCGTCCAGCGCGCCTGCTGGTTGAGGCGGGAAAACACCCGCTCCAGCTGCTCCAAAAGCGCCGTCCCCGAGACCCCCTTCAGGATGTAGCCGACCGCCCCGCACTTCTCGGCCACCGTCGCTACCGCCGATGGAGTGGCGTTCGAGTAAAGGACCATCGGGACCGCGAGTCCGGTGCGGCGGTTGATCTCGATCAGCTGGTCGCCGCGCAGAGCCGGCATGTTGTAGTCGACCAGGACCAAGTCCGGCTTGTGCTCCTGGACCCAGGTCCGCATCTCGAACGGATTGGTGAGACAGGTCACTTGATAGCCCGCCTTGCCCAGCACGGTGGAGACTATGCGATTGTTCAGCAGACTGTCATCAATTATGAGCACCCGGCGCGGCCGGCTCCCCACCGCGACCACAGTCCCACCCGACTGATCTGCGGCCGGGGCCGGGCGCTCCGGCTTGCCGGCCGGCATGAGTCTGTACAGGGCATCGGTGAGCGCCCGCGGCGACTCATCGAAAGCGAGCACCAGATCGATGTCGTGCACATGCTTGAGCGTCGAGTTGATCCCGCGGTCGGCGAGCACGACGATCTTGGCATGGCCGCTGCGGCGCAGCTCGCGGAACTGATGGCGCGGCAGCGAGGTCACCCGGCTCCAGCAGTCCTTGTCGGTGACGAGCAGCTGGGCGCCGCCGCGCAGGGCCTGCGCCGCCTTGGCGTCATTGTCGACGCGGTGCACGGTGGCGGCCGCGCCGAGCTCGCGCACGATCGCCGGCGCGATGCCCGGGGTCAGGAACAGGACTATATGCAGACGCTGTAGGTCACTCAACTGCGCTCACCGCACCAGCTGCCCGGAGGTCGCCTGCAGCCGGGTTCATTTAGTGGCCGGGCGAGCCGGCTTGCTCGGCCGCGAAGGAATGGTCCGCACCGGGACGCCGCGCTGATCGACAGGAAAGGGCCCCTGGTCGCAGATCTCCGGCCCGGCACTCCTCTTCTTGCTGGCCGGGTCGCTGGCCGGGGACAGCAGGCTGTAGCCGATAAGGAGCGCGCTCGCCAGCGCGGCGGCGGCTCCGGCGGTGGCCACCCGCGCCGTGCGCACCCCCGGCTCGGATAGGATGAAGGTCTGAAAGCCGCGGTACAGGCGCTTCACCTCCCACAGCAGATCAAGGGCGGGACCGGGACCGCGCTCGCTGCGCGAGGTGTTGAAGCTGTGCGTCCGGCCGCGCACCATGGCGCGCAGGATGAGCTCCATGGTGCGGTCGCGCCAGTAGCGGTCCGGAATTGGAATCGCGTTGCGGTGGGCGATGTAGCTGTCGCCGTGGCGCCGCAGCAGCGCGCTGGCGGTGAGCTCGCAGGGGTGGGTCTGGATGACGCTGACGAAGCCGCCGAGCCGCTGCACCTGCAGGTGGTTTTCGGTAAGGAGGTAATAGAAAAGCGCCCCCAGCGAGTACACGTCGTGCGCCTCCCCAAGCGGCAGGATGAGCTGCAGCTGTCGCTGCTGCTCCAGCGACGGCGGCTGGCCCTCGAAGTAGGCGTAGTGCGAGCCCGGCTCGGCGCCCGCTTCGATACGCTTGATGAGCAGCTCGTGCTTGTGCAGAAGGTCCCACTGGAAGGTGAGGACATCGCCTTCGTGCACCGAGATGATCGAGTTCTTCAGCTCGGGCGGGATGAGAAATCGCTTGAGCTCCAGATCGATGTGCAGGCGGTGGTTCAGGCGCTGCGTCCGCTGCAGCGCCTCGGGCGAAAAGTACGGCGCCTTGTCCATCCCGGCGTTGATGATGTCCTTCTCTTCGTACCACTTGCGCGACAGCTTCTGCCGGTCGGCCAGTCCGAAGTCGATGACCTTGACCCCGAAAGTCGGATAGCTGACAAGGTCGTTCAGGAGCTCCTGGAAGTCGCGCGGCCGGGTCTTTTTCTGCTGCCCGCCCTGGCTCGACTTGGTGTTGAAGTTCACCATCACGTTGTCGGGCGTCAGATCCTTGTGGATGATGCCGAGCTCCTGGTGCAGCCCGGCCACCGCCTCGGCCACCTGCACCATCATCATCATCTTGTCCAGGGCCATGGCGCGCTGCATCCGCACCTGATCGCGCGCCTTGCGCCACTTGCCGAACTGGCCGTGTCCGGACGCCTCGGCGGCTTCGGTCAGGTACTGCTGGCAGCGCTGGTGGAAGTAGGTCCGCCGCTGCTCCGCTACCTCGTCAAAGCGGACCTCCTGCAGATCCATGATTACCGCGGGACGGTTGACGAAGTTGATGATCGTCCCTTCGGTCGCCCGCGGTCCTTCCTTGCAGCAGATCTTGGCCGGCGGACTTGTGAGCTTCTTGTACTGAATCTCGATGTTCATCGCCGAGACTTCGTAGCCGCAGCCGCTGTCCGGACAGGCCAGGGAGGGATAGTCTTTGTTCTCGACATCGCGGCGCTGCAAAAGATGACGGCCGCACTCGGGGCACAGCGGGTGGTAGATCCGCCCGCAGCCGCACATGATCATCGGCCCCAGGTGGACTACGTCGAGGATCTTGATGATGTCGGTGCGCGGGGCGGAGCTCAGCTCCTTGAGCATCGCGATCTCTTGCTCGAACAGGTTCTGTTCGACGTAGCGCGCGGTGTTATGGAGGATCTTGATCGCGACGACGCGGATGTTGTGGCCATCGCTGCGCTGCCAGGCTTTGTAGACCTTGGCGAAGCGCCCCTCGCCGATCTGCAGCGGGGTGCAGCCGCCTTCGGCGTTGGCGTTGGAGAGCAGCTGGTAGACGATGTTGCAGTTGACCCGCTCGGCGCTGGTGATGGGGTCCCCGCCGGGCGCCGGGGCGACCGCGCCGCCGCCGGGGCGCGCCGGCCCAGCGCCCGCCTCGAGCCCGGCGCCGACGAGGTTTACGCTGCGCAGGCCCACCGCTTCTTTAGGATTCCCCATCTCGACTCCTTGAATCTTCCAAGTCACGCGGCGATCACGCCAAAGTCACGCTCCGCTCAGTCGCTGTCCGCTGCCACGCAAGCGAGAAACACGGTGCTCGTCTGCGGGACCACCCGCCACAGTGCCAGCAGCCGGTGCGCGCTCGCCGGCGCCACCACGGACAGCGCGAGCGGCGCCAGCGCGAGCTGCAGCGCCGGCTCGCCCGCCCGCCGCAGGGAGCAGCTGCCGATGTGGACTTCGTGCAGCGGCCCCCGGTGATGACCGACGAACAGCGGCTGATCGGCGGTGTCCGCCGGCAGCGCGTAGGTCGCGCGCGCCATGGTGCTGGTCGCCGTGGCGTAGATCCGCACCGCCCGGCTCATCGACAGCACGTGCGGCGCAATGCACAGCTCGAGCTGGCTCCCGCTCAGGCGCAGCATGAGGGGGTGGCTCACGCCCGGCACGAGCCCCTCCAGGTCGAGCGGCAGCACCGTCGGCTCGCGCACGCCGTGAGCGGCAAGGTGGAGGTGACGGAGCTGCACCCGCTGGCCCTGCGCACCAAAAAACTCGGTTGGGTCAGGCAGCCGCGCGAGCACAAGCTGGGTCGACTTGCCCGGGCTCGCGGCAGGCGGCGCCGCGACCGGCGGCTCGGGCGGACGGCGCTCGGGCGCGGCGGCGGCCGGTGGTGGCGTCG
>DAOMZC010000662.1:0-4167 GCA_035437965.1 Pseudomonadota bacterium | reverse complement strand
AGCCAGCCAATATCATGGTCGCGCGCGGCGAAAAAGGACGGTGGTACCCCCTGGTAATGGACTTCGGCCTCGCCCGCGAGCCGAGCGAAGGAAGGGGCCTCACCGAGAGCGGCGCCGTCATGGGTACGCCGGCGTACATGTCGCCCGAGCAGGCCCGCGGGGAGGCGCGGCACCTGGATCGGCGCAGCGATGTCTACAGCCTGGGCGCGACCCTGTTCGACCTGCTCACCGGGGAGGCGCCGTTCGATGATGACTCGGTGGTGAACATCATCCTCAAGGTGATGACCGAGGAAGCGCCGACCCTGCGCGATCGCAACGCCAAGCTGCCGCTGGCGCTGGATACGATCTGCGCGCGCTGCCTGGCCAAGGACAAGTCGCAGCGCTACCAGACGGCGCAGGCGCTGGCCGATGATCTGACCCGCTTCCTCAACGCCGAGCGCATCACCGCCCGCCGCATCAGCCAGTGGCAGCGCCTGAAGTGGCGCGCCGGTCAGAACAAGCCGGCGGCGGCGCTCCTGTTATCGCTGCTAGTCACCGCGCTCGGCTTCTTGGGCTACGGGCTGCGCGCTCGCTACGTGGCGCAGCAGCGCGCCGCGCTGGCCCGGCAGCTCGGTCAGGACAGTAAAGACATCGAGTGGATGGTGCGCACCGCGTACGCGCTGCCGCTGCACAACGTCGAGCTGGAGCAGCAGCTGGTCCGCAAGCGCATGGAGCTCGTCGAGGGCCGGCTGCGCGCGTACGGTGAGCTGGCGGGCGGACTTGGAAGCTACGCGCTCGGTCGCGGTCGGCTGTCCCTGCACGAACACAAGCAGGCGCAGAGGTACCTGGACGAGGCGCAGCGGCAGGGGCTCAAGAGCCCCGAGCTGCAGGCGGCGCGCGGGCGGGTGCTCGGCGAGCTCTATCACGAGGCGATGATCGAGGCGCGGCGCTCGGGCGAAAAGTCCTGGGTCGAGCGGCGGGAGCGCGAGCTGCGGGCGCAGTACCTGGAGCCGGCGGCGGCGGCGCTTACCCAGGCGCTGGCGCAGCGCGACGCGCTGGCCCTGGACTCGCTGGAGCTCATCGCGGGGCTCCTTGATTTTTATAACGGCCGCTACGCCGAGGCGGATAAAAATGCCCAAGGCGCGCTGGCCGCGGCGCCGTGGCTCTCCGAGGCGATCAAGCTCCGCGGCGAGATTGCCCACGCGCAGGCGCTGGTTCAGTTCAGCCGTGGCAAGCATGACGATGCGCGAGCGCTGCTCGGTCAGGCGATCGCCCACTTTCAGCACGCCGCCGACATCAGCCGCTCGGACGGCCAGCTGCACGCGGCGCTCGCCCGGGCGTTCATGGATCTATCCGAGGTCGATCGCCTGCAGGGTCGGCCGCAGGACGACGCGTTCGCCCAGGCGCTGGCGGCCGCCGAGCGCGCCATTACGGCGCTCCCATCGGACAGCAGCGGGTATCTGGAGCGGGCGCGGGTCCAGCTCTTCATCGGCCAGGGAATGGATAGGAAAAAAAAGGACCCGATTGCAAGCTACAACCAGAGCATCGCCAGCGCTGAACAGGCCCTGGCGCGCAGCCCTGGCGATATCATCGCCTGGGACACGCTCGGCAACGCCTTGAGCTGGCGCGGTCGCTGGGAAAGCCGCAGTATCAATCCCGAGCCGACGCTGCAGCGCGCCGTGGCTGCTTTTGAAAAGGCTATTAACCTGGCTCCGAACTTTCCGTGGGCGCACAACGACCTTGCCTTGTGCTGGTGGCACCACGGACGTTATCTGGATCTCAAAGGGCAAGACCCGCGGCCCAAGTTTCAGCTGGCAATGAAGCAGCTCAAGCGGGTAGTAGGACTTGATCCCACCTACCAGTTTGCCTACGCAAACCTGGCTGTCATTTTAAATGACTTTGCCAACTATTGCCTTGAGCGAGGCCTTGACTTTACTCCCCTTGTAGAAGAAGTGGAGCAGCAAGTAAGGACCTGCGGAGCGGCGTGCGCGGCTTACGTCAGCTTCCACCGCAACATGGCCTCCGTGCACCTCTCGCAGGTCCAGCAGCAGCTGCGCCGGGGCGACGATCCGCGGGTGGCGCTGCGGCGCGGGCGAGGATACGCAGCGAACCTCCTTAAGCTCGCCAGTAAGTCTCTTTCCACGTGCCTGATCTCCAGCTACGCGGATGCCTTCGAAGCCGAGTACGCACTTGCCAGCGGTGCCGACCCCACCGCGCTGGCCGAGGCAGCACTCGCCGGGCTCTGCCGCTGCCAGGCGCTGGACCCGCAAGCCGAAGACCCCCTGATAGTTCAGGTCTGGATGCACCAGGTCCGTGCCACCTGGGCTCAGCGCCACGGAGGCCAGCCGCTACAGTTTGCCGCGCTGGCGCTGCAAACAGCGCGCAAGGCGGTCGAGCTGGGCCCCGAGTCCACGGACGCTGCGATCGAGGAGGCCCGCGCCTGCGTGCGGCTGGCCGTCCTCAGAGAGCCCGCAGCGCGGCGCGAGCTGCTCGCCGAGGGCCTTGCCGCGGTCGATAAAGGGCTGAAGACAAGAGCCAGCTCGGGTGCGCTGCAGGCGCTGCGCGCGGTCGTCCTTAAGGAGCAGAGTCGGCTGGCCGCGGATCCCGCCGCGCAGGCCAGCCTGGCCAGAGAGTCCGCGCTCTGCTGGGAGCGGGCGCTGGCGATAAATCCCCTGCTCGCCCGGGAGTATGGACCCGAGCTGGAGCGACCCGGCGACAGGCTGCGCGCTAAGGAAGGAACGAAGTGAAGTTGGACGGAGGGCTCATCAACCAGTCGGCCGCGGCGCACTTGGCGATCGCACAGCTGGTCGGGATCTCCTTGTGGCGGTGCCCAGCCTGGCCGGAGTCGCACACCGCGCCCTTCTCGGTCCAGATCGCCTCCGGGAAGGAAGTGCTGGAGCTGTGCAGGGGCGGATCGATCGGGTCGCTGAAGACGAAGCTCGTGCCGAAGATTGTCTGCGACGGACCGTCGCCGCAGTAGTTCGCGAGCTTCATGTTGATGCAGCTCTGCTGAATGGCGCTGCTGTCCACCGGGCCTCCGTCTGCCCGCTTGAAATGGTACCCCTCCCAATAGCCCCACAGCCGGCAGTAGGCGATAGCGCCTTTTTCGCAGGCAATCGTGATGGACCGAGGCTCCTGGCTGCGCGAGAAGTTCCGCGGATGCCACAGGGTGTGTGCCTGGGGCACCATCAGCTGCTCCTCGCCCATTGGTCCCATGCACAGCGGCGTCTTGGGAATCCCCTTGGTCTCCCAGTTCACCACGACTCCCATGACGTCCTTGCCGTACGGGTCCTGGGGCTCTGCTGGAGTCTGCGTATTATCGGCGAAGGACCACAAGAATCTGACGTCCGCGCCCCCCAGTGCGGGCGGAGGTGGAATATCAAGGACCAGCTTGATCTTGCTCAGGTATTTATTCTCGAAGGTCTCGCCAGCACCGCAGGTTATAGGGTCTTTGCAGACCGTCACCGACATGGTCTCCACCTCTGGCGGCGCCTGAATCTTGTAAATTCCCTGCACAACTTGGTCGACCTCGACCATGAGCGTGCCGTCGTTCTGGACGTGGTCATTGTAGTCCGTCGGAGATATATGGTATCCGCGCACCTTCCACTCGCCGGGCTTTTCTCCGAGGTAGAAGCCGGTGACTTTGTAGGTGTAGCCCCGCCAGTTGATCGGGGGATACATCTGGAAGTTGTTCATGATTCCCTGGCGCGGCTGGTGCGGATCGTCGGTATTTGAGTCCGCGCATTCGGAGGCGTTCTTGCATGTCTGAATCCGCTGATAGCCCGTATCCGTGTCGCTCCCCTGCTCGCCACATCCCGTACCGAGCAGCAGCCCCAGCCCCGCCACTTTTGCAAAATGATCAAGACGCATAAGAACTCCTGTGAAGATCGCCGCTGTCAGGACCCGCTGGTCCTGATCGTCAGGACGCGGGAGCTGCGCAGTGGCCGCACTCTGAATTACGGCCGGAACCTCTCTGGCCGCGCGTGAAAATTCTAGCAGCAACTTGGGAGTCCGGTAGTATGTTGTTCAACCGCTCGACAACATATAAAAAGCAGCTGGATGGTCGACCGCATGACAGGTATGGCGGCGCTTTTCGCCCGCTTCGCAGATCGATCGGCAATCATTCCGTGGGGGCGGCCAAGACGTGGGCTCACCGTCGTTAGCTGTCCGGCGCGACCTCAAACCGGA
>DAOMZC010000661.1:0-4168 GCA_035437965.1 Pseudomonadota bacterium | reverse complement strand
GCCCGCTGTCGACGTAGCGGATGAGAAATCGCGCATCGGCCTGCAGCCTCTCCCCGGCGGCGAGCGCCGCGCCGAGCTGGGCGATGGCGCGCCACAGGTCGGCCTGCGGACCGGGCCCGAGCGCCGCCCCGAGGTCGCGCGCCCGGCTCTGCAGGAGCTCGCCCTGCTCGGCGAGCAGCCGGAACTGCTGCCCGAGCGGCGTCAGCGAGCGCTCGAGCTGCCGCCCGAGCTCGGGCAGCTCGTCGACCCGCCCGGCGCGCAGGGTGGCCAGCAGCTGCTCGAGGCCCTGCCGCGCCGCCGCCCCCTGCACCTGGATGCGCAGCGTATCGGGCAGGGTCAGCGAAAGCCGCGTCGACAGCGCCCCGAAGGCGGCGTTGAGCTCGCTCCACTCGGCGCTGAGGTCGCGCGCCTGCTGCAGCGTCAGCTCGATGCTCAGGTAGACCTTGCGCAGGAGCTGATCGATGTCCGCCGGCTCGACGCCGCGCACCCGCTGGTCGGCGGTCACCGGCGCGCCCGGGGCGGCGCCCGGCGGCGGCGGGCCGATCTCGATGAGGGCCTCGGCGAGCACGGTGGGGTTCACCGGCAGAAACGTCGAGTTCTCGTAGACCTTCTCGGCCCAGCGCTTGCGCAGGCGCAGCTCGATGTCGACGGTCGGCTCGGCACTCCGGTCGGCACCCGGGTCGGCGCCTGGGCCGTCCTTGAGGCCGGGGCTCGGTCGATAGCCGCGGATTGCCACGACTTCGCCGATCTGCTCGCCGGCGACCCGGACCATCGCCCCGGTGTGCAGGGCCCCCGGCCGCTGCACCAGCATGTGGACGGTCACCGACTCCCCGAGCGAGCGATCGGCGGCCAGCAGCGCCACGCCGATCGCCACCAGCAGGGTCACCGCGGTCGCCGCCCCGAGGCCCAGGCGCAGCCGCTCGCCGCTTTGATCAAAGGGCGGCCCCAGGCTCACGCGCTACTCCTTCCAGAAGAACTTCCACGGGTTGCGCTTCAGGTCGCGGGTCAGCTCCTTGAGGTCGTCGTAGATCTGCTGATCGACGAGCAGCGCCCCCACCGTGCCGCGCCCCTTCTTCAGATCGCCGACCAGCGACGCCGCGTCGGTGGCCACCGCCTGGACTTTGGTGCCGACGGCCAAGAGCTCGTCCAGGGCGCGCAGGAGCTTCTTCTTGTCCTCGGGCCCGAGCAGCCCCGCCACCTCGCTGACCCCGTCGAGCGCCCGCTTGGTCTTCTGCAAGAGCGGCCCGAGCTCGTTATGCAGCTCGCTGCTGATCGCCTGGATGTTGGCGACGGTGCGGCGCAGATCCTCGGCCGAGCCGACGCCCTTGTCGAGCTTGGCGATGAAGTCGGCGCTCTCGGCGGTCAGGCGGTCCAGGTCGTGCAGCAGCTTCTTGACGTCCTCCTGGTTCTCGCCGAGCAGCTTGTCCAGGCTGCGCGCCACCTTGGCCCCCGAGCGCAGGAGGTCGCGCAGGACCTCCTTGTCCTCGCGCAGGAGGCTGGTCACCGCGTCGAGGAACTCGTACAGCCGAGCGATGATGAGGTCGGTGCGCGGCGGATCGACCCCGCGCACCTTGGTGTTGGGCTTGAGCGGCGGCTTGTCGTAGTCGCCCGGGGCGATCTCCAGGTACTGCTCGCCGAGCACGCCCTGGGTGTTGACGAAGAACTCGGCCCCCTCGTGGATGGCGTTCTGCGCCCGCTCCTCGATGCGCACGACCAGGCGCACCTGCACCCGGCGCTTGACCTCGGGATCGAGCTCGCCGCCCAGGAACAGCACGTCCTCGACCTTGCCGACCTTGATCCCCGAGATCTTGACCGGCGCCCCGGAGTGGATGTTGCCCGAGAAGTCGTAGTCGACAAAGACGCGATAGGTCGGCGACAGCTGCAGCCCACCGAGCAGCGCGACGAACCCGACGAGCAGCCCGAGCGAGACGACGATCAGCGCCCCGACTTTGATCTCCAACGCCTTCATCGGCGGCAACTTATCACAATGACCCGGGCGCGCTTAAAAGTCTGACAGCCGGCGGCTCAGCGGGCGGGCGGGCGGCGGGTGACCACCTGGAACACCAGCAGCGCGACGAAGGCGGCGCTGCCGATGGCGGCGAACACGAACCACAGGTAGTGGGCGTGGGCGTAGGCGGCGGGCAGCGGGCTTGTGCCGGCGGTGGCGAGCGCCGCGTTATAGGCCACCTGCTCGGCGGCGGGCAGCGTCTCGGGGTTCGGGCAGAAGGCGTTGAGCAGGTAGCCCGACAGGATGTAGCCGACGAGCCAGGCGAGGAAGTGGTTGAGGTGCGCGTACCCCATGTACAGCGCCTCTTTGTCCTTGGGCGACAGGTGCGAGGCGTACTCCAGGTAGCGCGGGGTGAGGAAGCACTCGGCAAAGCCCTGCAGCGCGATGCCGAGCACCATCGCCACCGTCACCGGGTGCAGCGGCCCGACGGCGCCCAGGTAGCGCGGCAAGAGCGCGATCGCCAGCGCCGACAGCGGGATCAGCCCGAGCGCGATGGTCATCGAGGTCACCGGCTGCAGCCGGCGGCACAGCTGGGTGAGCGGCACCACGCACAGCACCACCAGGGTCGGGTTGACGTTGGCGTACCACTCGGGGCTGGCGGCGGCGCCGACGGTGCGCAGCACGAACTTGGGCATCGAGGAGTACATCTGGCTCTGGATGATCCAGAAGCCCCCGGTGATGACGATGAGCGCGATGAGGCGGCCCGAGTGCAGCACCTGGGCGAGGTCGGCGCGCAGCTGGCGCACCACCTCGCCGAGCGGCGGCGCCGCCTTGTTCTCCTCGCTGACCACGGCGGTCTCGGCCGGCCGGTAGAAAAGCGCGACGCCGACGAGGGCCACCACCGAGACCACCGCCGAGAACAGCGGCAGCCACGACAGGCCAAGGGCGCTGCGGATCGGCTTGGCCAGGGTCTTGCCGGCGAAGGCGCCGATGTTCACCATCATGTAAAAGAGGCTGAAGGCGCGGGCGCGGTGCTCCTTGTCGGAGGTGCGGGCGACCGTGCCGGCGATGATCGGCTTTACCAGCGAGCCGCCGAGCATGATCGTCGCCATGGCCAGGAGCACCCAGCCCTTGCGCGGCAAAAGGCCAATCGCCGCGTAGCCGCTGCCGAGCAGCCCCATCGCCAGCATCAGCGCCCGGCGGTAGCCGACGCGATCGGCGAAGGCGCCGCTGACAAACGGCAAAAGATACAAGAGCGCGGCGAAGCAGCCGCCGATGTACCCCGCTTCGATGTCGCTGTAGCCCACCACCGAGGTAAGAAACGGCGCCAGCATGATGAACCAGCCGTAGTAGGCGGCGCGCTCGGCGGCTTCGATGACGTTGGCGGTCCAGAACGAGAGCGGGAAGCTCCAGCTGCGCGCGTCTTGGCTCATGCGGCATCTCGGGCAAGGCGCCTGGGGTGCAGAGCCCGTGGCGGCGGCCCGCTGCCGGGCCGACCCGCAAGCCAGGACCTGCCAGAACTCGTGCCTGCCAGACCCCCCGTCCGACGCATAAGATAATTATCGGAATCCTAAAAATTTCGTTCTCTGGTTTTGCGCAAAATCGCGCCGCTCCGTCGGCTGTCCGGCGCTGCCCGGAGGCGACCAGGTGCCGCCCGGTTCCGGGCGAGTGCAGGAAGATGCAGTCAGGTGCAGCCAAGTGCAGCCAAGTGCAGCCAGGTGTGGGCAGGTGCAAGCGGCTGCAGACAGGCGCAGACAGTAGCCAGGCTGCCAGCGGGCCCGGCAGCAGTCGGCCGGACCGATGATTGACCCCCGGCTTTGCCGGGTGATACGCTTTGGGCACGATGGCACAGACAAAGACCACCATTGGTTCGGGGACCAAGATCGTGGGCCAGGTTACCTCTGAGGAGGACCTGACCGTAGAAGGCCGCATCGACGGCGGACCGCTGCGCGTGCGCGGGCGACTCACCGTGGCGGCGGCCGGCGCTGTCAGCTGCGAAGACACCGAAGTCGGCGACGCGCTGGTCATCGGAGTGTTCAGCGGGACCCTGCGCGCGCGCGACGTGGTGCGCATCCACACCACCAGCGGCCGGGTGCTCGGCGAGATCATGGCTGCCCGCGTCACGTTCGTCTCGGATCAGGGACTGGCCGCGCTCAACGCCGAAGAGAAGCCGGCCCCGGCTGGCCGCCCGACGCAGTCCGCTGCCGCGCCCGCCGCACC
>DAOMZC010000660.1:0-4172 GCA_035437965.1 Pseudomonadota bacterium | reverse complement strand
AGCTGTAGTCGCTCTTGACGATCTCCATCGGCACCAAGCTCGGGCCGGTCAGGGCGGCTGGATTGGAGGGCGGCGGCAGCCGCGCCGCGCCGGGCGGACCCTGCCGCGGCGGCAGCACCGCGCCTCGCGGAGCGCTCATCGGCACCAGATCTCGCAGGTGCATCGACTGCACCGGAATCGTCTTGGCGTTGTCCGCCATGTCGCCGAGCTTGGCGACAAAGTCGGGCTGCCCCGGGCTCGTCGGATCGTAGGCGCCGACGCTTGGATCTTTTCCCAGGCCGCCGGGCGCGACCTGCGCGATCGTCGGCGCTTCCTCGTCCTCGTCCTCGTCCTTTTTGAACTGCGGCAGGCTGGTGGAGGAAGCGCCGGGTTTTTTGACCCGCAGGGCGGTGGTCGCGTTCTGGTCCGGCAGCGCGATCTCGGCGCTCATGCGCGGCGAGCTCAGCGCCTTGGCGGGCACCGTCGGCCGGTCCTGGAGGTTACTCGGCCGGGGCTCCAGCGCCACGATCGGCTGCGCCGCGGTGGCGCCCTGGACCATCTTTTCGAGCTGGCCCTTGACGTGCTCCATGGTCGGCCGCGCCAGCGGCTCCTTGGCCAGCATCGAGTGCACGAGCCCCACCAGCTTGCTCGGCACGAGCGGCACAAACTGGGTGAGCAGCGGCGGCGGCTTGCTCATGTGCATGGTCAGAAACTCACCGGGCCGATCGGTGACGAACGGCGGCCGGCCGGCGAGCATCTCGAACAGGATGATGCCCAGCGCGTAGACGTCGGTCTTGCTGTCGACGTCCTTGCCGCCCAGGCACTGCTCCGGCGACATATAGGCGGGCGTCCCCATAAGGACGTTGGCCGAGGTGGTCACTCCGGCGCTGCGCCCGGCCGCCATCTTGGCGATTCCGAAGTCGAGGATCTTGGGCCGCTCCCCACCCGTGGCCTCGGCATCGGGGACGATGATGATGTTGTCGGGCTTGAGATCGCGATGGACGATGCCCTTTTCGTGCGCGGCGGCGAGCGCCGCGGCCAGCTGCCGGCCCAGGCGCAGGGCGTCGCCGTGGGGCAGCTTGCCGACGCGGGTGAGGCGCTGATACAGCGACTCTCCCTCCAGGTACTCCATGGCCAGGTAGGCGACGCCGCCGGGCTCGTGACCGTAGTCGAAGACCTTGACGATGCCGGGGTGGGCGATGACGTTGGCGGCGCGCGCTTCGTTGAAGAACCGGCCGGCGACCTCGGCGTTGCTGGCGTACTCGGGGCGGAGGACCTTGATCGCGGCGCGGACTTCGATGTCCTCGCGAAGGGCCTCGTATACGACGCCCATGCCGCCTTGACCGAGCGTGCGTACGACCCGGTATTTACCGATGCGCTGACCGATCATCTGACCTACGTGACCTACGATCGCTGTGTGATGAAGCCGCCCCCGCGTCCTGCCGCGCCCGGGCGACGGCCGGACGCCGCCCGCCGCCGCCCACTACCCGGGACGCCGGGGCTCCTGCTCATAGTAGCCCAAAAGATATTTTAGGTAGAGCGGCGTCTCGGCCAAAGCGCCGGGCCGCCAGCCCGCCAGCCCGCCAGCCCGCCAGCTTGGGAGCGGGGGCCGCGCCGGGAAGCAAAAAAGTGACTCCGAGTTGCGCGCCTCTTTGCGCCAGTTAGAGTTTTTAGACGATGTAAGACCCAAACTCGGCGACCGCCGGAACGCCTCGGCGAGACCGGCCCCACGGGAGACCCATGAAGGTAGCGTTTTTTCTAACCTTGAAAGAGGATGTGGTCTATCTGCCGATAGACGCCACCATGCGGCAGGCGCTGGAGCGCATGGAGTACCACCGCTACAGCGCGGTGCCGCTGCTCGATCAGGCGGGCCGCTACGTCGGCACGCTCACCGAAGGGGATCTCCTGTGGAAGATGAAGCGGGCCGGCCTCACCTTCGCCGAGACCGAGACCTACAGGCTGGTCGATGTGCCGCGCCACGTGAAAAACCTCCCGGTGCACATCGACGCCGAGATGGAAGAGCTCTTAAGTAAGGCCACCGATCAGAACTTTGTCCCGGTGGTCGACAGCCGCGAGGTCTTCATTGGCATCGTCCGCCGGCGCGATCTGGTGAAGTACTGCCTGCGGCTCGTGCAGGAAAAGCGCGACCTGTTGCCGCTGAGCGCGGCGGCGCGGTTCGCGCTGGCCGCCTCTGTGGCCCCTCCCGTGACCACCCCCGTGACCGCTGGAGCGCCTGATCTGATATAAGTGGAATCATGGGTGGCGTGCGCCGAGACTCACCGTCCGCAGCGGAGGCCGACGGCGGCGCCGCACCCCGGGCGGCGTCCGGACCGGCTGGAACCGCCCTCGATGCGGGAGCGGTCGCGGCCGCCCGGGAGTCCCCCGAGCAAGCTGCCGGCCTCGGCGTCGACAAGACCATGGACGGGGCGCTGGCGGCGACCGTCTCGGGCTCCGCCGCCGCGGCGGGCCCGGCGGCCTCGGGCTCGGTGGTGAGCGTCGGCGGGCTGCGAGCGGCCCTGCGGGTGGGGCGCTACCTCATCTTGCGGCAGGTCGGGGCCGGCGGGATGGGCGTGGTCTTTGCCGCCTATGACGAGGAGCTCGACCGCAAGGTGGCGGTGAAGCTGCTGCGCCAGGCCGGCGATGCTCGCAGCGATCTGCGCGTCCGCATCATGCGCGAGGCGCAGGCGATGGCGCGCCTGTCCCACCCCAACGTCGTGCAGATCTACGAGATCGGCGAGATCGGCGAGACGGCCGAGAGCGGCAAGGCCGCCGGCCAGGTGTTCATCGCCATGGAGTTCATCGAGGGCAAGACGCTCTCGGAGTGGCAGCGCCCGCGCGGCTGGGAAGAGGTTCTGCCGGTCTACCTGCAAGCCGGCCAGGGCCTGCGCGCCGCCCACGAGTCGGGCCTCATCCACCGCGACTTCAAGCCGGACAACGTCCTGGTCGGCAGCGACGGCCGACCGCGGGTCGCCGATTTCGGCTTGGCCCGCGTCCGCGAGGCCGACCCCGCCGACCCGGTGTGCGTCGCCGCGATCAGCGAGATGAGCGCCGAGAGCCTGCTGGTCACCCCGCTCACCCAGGACGGCGCCATCCTCGGCACCCCGGCCTACATGTCGCCCGAGCAGTACCGCGGCGAGCCAACCGACAGCAGCTGCGATCAGTTCAGCTTCTGCGCCGCCCTCTACGAGGGCCTCTACAAGACGCTGCCGTTCGCCGGCCAGACGCTGGCCGAGCTGCGCCACAACGTGCTCGCCGGCAACATCCGCCCGCCGCCGCCGCGCTCGACGGTGCCGCACAAGGTGGACGCGGCGCTGCGGCGGGGCCTGGCGACCGATCCGGCCGCGCGCTTCGCCTCGATGAGCGAGCTGCTCGCGGCGCTCGCCTTCGACCCCAAGCACGACCCCGGCGCCGAGCCGTGGTCACGCAAGCTGTTCAGCCGGACCATCGCCGGCCTCTTGTTCCTCATCGTGCTGGCGATGTTTCCCGTCACGCGGCGCGGCGAGGTCACGGCGCTGCAGGTGATGGGCGCCTCGCTCTTGTTCCTGGCCGTCGGCGGCGGGGCGGCGTTTTTCGTGCGGCGGACGCTGCTCGCCAACTACTTTCACCGCGGCACCGTCTTCTGCCTCCTCCTGTTCGTCGTGCAGCAGGTCTGCATCCACGGGCTGGCGGCGATTAGCGGTCTGACGGCCCGCCAGGTGCTGCCGATCGAGCTCGTCTGCCTGGCGGCGACCGGCGCCACCCTCAGCTACTTCCTGTTTCATAGCGGCTGGCTGATGCAGCCGCTGCTGCTCGGCGCGGCGCTGCTGACGGTGGTGCGGCCCCAGAACACGGGCATGGTGACGCTTTTTATCTATCCGGTCACCATGATGTACGCCATGTTCCTGTGGGGACGCGCGGCGCGCTCGCACAAGGCCGAGGAGCCGGTCGCTACCCGGCGGTGAGAAACCGCGGCTGCGGCCGGCGCCGCCGAGTGCTCACAGGACGCGCAGCGAGCTCGCCCAAGACCGAGGAGCAGGCCCCTACCCGGCGGCGCGAGAGGGCGCGGCTGCGGGCCGGCGCCGCCGAGCGCTCACAGGATGCGCGGCGAGCTCGCCCAAGACCGAGGAGCAGGCCCCTACCCGGCGGCGAGAGGGCGCGCGGCTGCGGGCCGGCGCCGCCGAGCGCTCACAGGATGCGCAGCTTCGGCGACCGCT
>DAOMZC010000659.1:0-4185 GCA_035437965.1 Pseudomonadota bacterium | reverse complement strand
AGGCCTCATCCTACGTACAGGACCTGCAGCAGGCGATCGAATCGCTATGCGACAACAGCCGCTCGCGAGGCAGTGAACTGGGTCCCAGGCAGCACATATTCGCGGTTCGCCGCGACCTTATGGACGAAGATTCGTATCGAACACTGATATCGGTGGCGCGCATTGTCCTGCACACCCGCAACGGTCCGGTTTTTGATCAGGTCGAGCGGGCCGAGGCTGCGGAAATCCAAGCGCGGGAGGCGATCCGAGTTGCCGACGGTGCTACGCCCACCCCACCCCCTGCCTCCGCCCCGCGTCCAGCTTCATCCGCCCCGCACCCGGCTTCCGCCGCCCCGCTCCCGGCTTCTCCGGCGCCAACCGCTCCGGCCGCTCCGGCCGCCTCAGCTGCCGCGGCCGAGCGGCCTGCCGCGCCGCACAAGGCCCGACCGACGCCCGCCGGCACCGGCGCACACTCGCCGGCCCGCGGCTTCCCGGCCAGCGCCAGCCGCCTGGCCGCAGAGGGCGAGACCGTCATCATCGGCGGCGGCATCATGGGCCTGGGCATCGCCTACCAGCTCGCCCGCCGCGGCCGCAGCGACGTGCACGTCATCGAGGCCAGCTACCTGGCCAGCGGCGCCTCAGGCCGCAACGGCGGCGGCGTGCGCATGCAGTGGTCGACCGAGCTCAACATCCGCCTGATGCAGGAGTCGATCGAGCTGTGCCGCCACTTCGCCGGCGAGATGGGCTTCAACATCTGGCTGCGCCAGGGCGGCTACCTGTTCCTCGCCCGCACCCCCGCCGAGCAGGCCCGCATGGAGCGCAACGTCGCTCTGCAGAACCGCTGCGGCGTGCCCACCCGAATGCTCGATCTCAAGGGCATCCGCCGCGTCGTGCCCGAGCTCGAGCTCGGCGGCATCCTCGCCGGCTGCTACAACCCGCGCGACGGCGTGGTGTTCCCCTGGCCGTTCCTGTGGGGCTACGCCCACCGCGCCGCCGAGCTCGGGGTGCAGATCCACACCTACACGCGCCTGCTCGGCATCGAGCCGACCGCCGGCGGCTTCCTCTGCCGCACCAGCCGCGGCACCATCCGCGCCGCCCGCGTCATCAACGCCGCCGGCGCCTGGTCACCGGCGATCGCCCGCATGGTCGGCGTCGAGCTGCCCAACCACCCGCACCGCCACGAGATCCTGTCGACCGAGCCGCTCAAGCCGTTCCTGGCGCCGCTGGTGAGCCTGCTGTCGAGCGGGCTTTACTTCTCGCAGTCGATGCGCGGCGAGATCGTCGGCGGCATCACCGTCCCGGACGCCGCGCCCGGGGTCCAGCTCGGCTCGCGCCTGTTGTTCCTGGAGACCATCGCCAAGGACCTGGTCGCCGTCATGCCGCGCCTGGCCGGGGTCAAGGTCGTCCGCCAGTGGGCGGGGCCCTACGATGTCTCGCCCGACCGCTACCCGATCCTCGGCGAGCCGGACGGGCTGCCGGGCTTCTATCTGGCGTGCGGCTTCGTCGGTCACGGCTTCATGATGGCCCCGGTCATCGCGAAGTATTACGCCGACCTCCTGTGCGGCGGCGCCCGGCACCCGATCTTCGACCGCTGCCGGCTCTCGCGCTTCACCGCCGGCCCTGTCGATCGCGAAGAGATGATCATCGGCTAGTCGGGGCTGACCGCGGCCGACCGCGGCGCGTATTGGCGCTCGCGGCGGGCCGTGTGGTACCAAGGTCGCATGCGGCCGGTGCAGACGCAGCTCCTCTCGGGCCTGGAGCTTTATCGCGAGGTCATCTTGACCCGCATGGCCGGCGCTCGCGAGTCGCTGTGGATCAGCACCGCCAACGTCAAGGAGATGTACATCGAGCGGGACGGCACCTACAGCTCGATCCTCAACCTGTTCGCCGAGCTGTGTCAGCGCGGCGTCGAGCTGCGGCTGCTCCACGCCGAGCTGCCGTCGCGGCCGTTTCGCGCCTCATTCGACAAGATCAAGGCGCTGTGGTCCGGCGGCCTGCACCTGAAGATCTGCCCGCGGGTCCACTTCAAGGCGGTGATCGTCGACGGGGCGTGGATCTACCTCGGCAGCGCCAACCTGACCGGGGCGGGCCTGGGCGCCAAGCAGGAGGGCAAGCGCAACTTCGAGCTCGGCTTCGTCACCGAAGACTTCGAGATCATCGACCGCGCCACCGCGCTGTTCCAGTCTGTGTGGTCAGGTGCCGAGTGCGCGACCTGCAAGCTGCGCGAGGTCTGCCCCGACCCGATCGGCCAGGCCGCGCCGCCGCCCGCCCGCCGCCGCCGGCTGCGCCTCAGGTCCAGTAGCACGGGTTGAAAGCCCACCGTCACGCGCGACCTGGTTCCGGCAGCAGGCGACGAGGGCCCCGCCGGCTCGCGGCGATTCAGGCGGCGCGCGTGAAGATCAGCACGGCGTTGTTGCCGCCAAAGGCGAAGCTTGCCGACAGCACCGCGTCGACTCGCCGGGCGCGGGCGGGGCCGGTGATGAAGTCGAGCCCGAACGCCGGGTCGGGGTTCTGCAAGTTCACCGTCGGTGGTAGAGCCTCGTCGACCAGCGCCAGCACCGCCGCGGCCGCCTCGATCGCGCCGGCGGCGCCCAGGGTGTGGCCGACCATGGACTTGATGGAGCTTATCGGCACCTGCGCCGCGCGCGGCCCGAGCAGGGCGCGTACCGCGGCGCTCTCGGCGGCGTCGTTGTGCGGCGTGCCGGTGCCGTGGGCGTTGATGTAGCCGATGGCCTCGGGGTCAAGGCGCGCGTCGCGCAGGGCGGCGCGCATCGCTCGCAGGGCCCCGGCACCCTCGGGGTGGGGGGCGGTCATGTGGTGCGCGTCGCAGCTCAGCCCGGCGCCGCGCAGCTCGGCGTAGACGCGGGCGCCGCGGCGTCGGGCGTGCTCTTCCGACTCCAGGACCAGGACGGCGGCGCCTTCGCCGAGGTTGAGGCCCTTGCGCTCCAGGTCGAAGGGCCGACAGTAGTCCGGCGCGGTCGCCCGCAAGGCGGAGAAGCCGGCGCAGGTCAGGCGGCACAGGCCCTCGGCGCCGCCGGCCAGCGCGACCTCGGCGCGCCCCAGGGTGATAAGGTCGAGCGCCTGACTTATCGCGATCGCCGACGAGCTGCACGCCGTCATGATCGTCGACCGCGGACCCCCCGCCGCCAGCGCTCGTGCCACCAGATCGGTCACCGCTGCCGGCTGGTGCGCGATCAGCCGGGTGGCCGGCGGCAGCTCGTCGCGCTGCTCATCGAGGAGCTCGCGCAGGTAGTCCTCGGTGTCGGGAGCGCCGCCGGTGCCGATGCCGAACAGGACGGCCGCGTGGTCGAGCTCGCGCCGCCCGAGACCGGCGTCGGCCACGGCCGCCAGCGCCGCCCGCAGCCCGAACCGATCGGGGCGCGAGGTGTGCGCTGGCAGCGCCCCGGCGAGCTCGGGCAGCTCCGGCTCGGGGGCCTGCCCGACCAGCTCGCTGCGGCTGCCGGCGGCATCGAACAGGGTCAGCTTGCCGATGCCGCAGCGGCCCGCGCGCAGCCCGCTGGAGAAGGCGGCGAGGTCGCTTCCCAAGGCGCTGATGACGCCCATTCCCGTGACAACCACGTTCTTGCGGTCCAAGCGCTACCTCCTCTTTTTACCTGAGCTTGCGCCGCCGCTGCGTCAAGGCCAGCAGGGCCGCCGCTGCCGCCGCGAGCACGCCCGGGGACGGCGAGCTCGTCGGCCCGCCCATGGCGCACCAGCCACCGTGGAGCACCGGCCGATCGTAGATGGACGGGTGCGCCACCGGCGGCTCGACGCAGCTCCCGTCGACGCAGTAGAGATCGCCGCTGCAGCCACAGCGGCGCTGCTGCTCGGCCAGGCGGAGCAGCCTCTCGACATCGAGCAGGCCGGCGCCGCAGCCTCCCCCCGGGGCGGCCGGACACTGGTAGCGCGGATCGGCCGAGTCGCGGAGCAGCGCGGCGAGCGGCCGCGGCCCGATGCCGGGCAGCAGCGACTTTACCAGCGCGACGGCGCCGCTCACGTGTGGGGCGGCCTGCGAGGTGCCGATCAGCTCCCCATAGGTGAACGGCGCTCGGGTCGCCTCCGGGATGCCCTCATCGCGATAGGTCGACAGGATCCCTTCGGGGGGACCGCCGGTGAGGTCCGGTGGCTGCATGTCGGGGGCCTCGCCCACCTCGGGCAGGCCGCCGCCCGGGGCGAGCAGGTCGACCCGCGGGCCGAAGTTCGAGT
>DAOMZC010000658.1:0-4187 GCA_035437965.1 Pseudomonadota bacterium | reverse complement strand
GGGGGCGGGCCTGCCTGCCGGGCAGGGGGCGGGGGGGACAGGGGGGGCGGGGAGGGTGATTGTGGCGCGGGGGAGGAGGGTGGGGGGCTGGGGGGGGGGGCTTGTGGGGGAGGCGGGGGCCAGCGAGCCGGACTTTCGCGTCGACTGGAAGTGGCCGATCCTGACGCCGCGGGCCGGGCCGTGGGAGCTCGTCGTCCAGCTGTGCGTCGGCACCAGCCGGGAGACCGGCCACGCCACCGGCCGGGTCTACGCGGCTCTCGACGCCGGCTTTGGCGCCTACCTGGTCGTGTGCATCGATCGCGATCCGCAGAAGCTCGCCGAGCGCCACAAGGAGCTCCTGGCGATGCTCGCGGAGGCCCGCCTGCACCGCGACCGGGTCCCCGAAGCCGAGACCCTGACGACAAACGAGCTGACCAGCGATTCGGACAGCGCGACGGCCGATGCGCCCGGCCGCCCGCCAGGCCCCGCCGAGCCGACCGAGATCGTCCCACCTCAGCAGCCACCACCCGAGATTTACCTAAAAGAGGCACTGTTCAGCTACCTGACTGACTAGTGCCGGGCCCCAGCATCGCTGCTCAGTATCGCCCCTCAGTATTGCCCCTCAGTATTGCCATGGTGCGGGCCCCGTCCGCAGCGTCCGCTCGCCCGCAAGCAGGGAACCGTGGTAATCTGGGCAAGAGAAGTTTTACCACGCAGCACCGTCCCCTGGCCCCGTCCGCAAGCTGGCGGCCGCAGCCAGCGCCCGGGACGAGATACGGAAGGACCCCATGGCTGAATTCGACTTTGCCCCGCGACCGCCCAAGCAGAGCGATCAGTCCGACAAGCCCTCGCCGTTTGGCGATGCATCAGCCAATCAGGCAGACAACCAGGCCGGTAATCAGGCCGCCAAGCCAGGCGCGACCGCCGGCCAGCCCCGCAAGGCCGCCCGCCGCAGCCCGGGGGAGACCGAGGGCATGCTGGCCGGCCTCATGTCGATGGCGACCACGATGGGCATGGCGCGCTTCACCAACGCCCACGTCGATCCGATAAGCTCGCCGACGGGCCTTCTCGGGCTCGTGCGCTCGGCGTTCAGCGCCAAGCACGGGCCGTCCGACGACCACAACTTCAACCTCGACCTCTCGCGCCACGGCAGCCCCGGCGGCGGCATCGGCGGCATGGCGACCGGAATCGGCATGGTCGGCGGCCCCCTGCAGTCGCTGGCCAAGCGCGAGTCGACGAGCGCGGCGATGAAGGCGATCGGCGGCCTGGCGCGCGGCGCCGGCGGCGGCCTGGGCGCGGCGCTCGGCGGGGCGGGCAAAGAGGCCCGCCACCACATGCACTGGCTCGACAAAGGCGTAAAGACCCTCTACAAAGTGGAGCGGTAGCCGCCGCCCGGCCAGCCCGGACGACGGCGCCGCGCAAGGACGGCGATGCTCACAGGACTCACGGTTGCATTTGACTGCCCCGCCGGCTGGATCAGCGCGGCGGGCGACAGCGATGAGAGCGAGGCGGTGCGCCTGGTCCCCCAGGGCGAGCTCGACGCCTGCCTGGCGGTGGGCACCAAGCCCCTGTTCGGCACCGCCGGCAAGCCGCTGTCCCCCGAGACCCTGATCGACGAGGTGCTGGCGCAGCAGCCGCAGTTCCGCGTCGTGCGTCGCTCGCCGCCCGAGCAGCTGCAGTCGGTGAGCGGGCGCCTGTACCTGGTCCGCGTGGTCGGCTGGCACGGCGAGCCGAAGATCGCCGCCGGGCAGCTGGTCGCCATCTTCCTGCCCCAGGACGGCGCCCCCCAGACCCGCGCCGCCGTCGCCATCTTCCTGTGGTACACCGAAAAGGCGGGCCGCAAGTACGCCCCGCAGGCGATGGCGATGTTCCGCAGCCTGCGCATCATCGCTGCCTCGCAGCAGAGCTGGCCCTCCTCGGATGTGCTGCAGCAGTACGCCGAATGAAGCCCCGGCCGGCCGGCAGCGCCGTTTTCCGCCCACGCCAGCCCGGCGATAAGCTATTTCAGCTACTACCTTGAGCCACCGCGCAGAGACCGAGTTCGGCACCCTGGTTGGCGAGCTGCTCGCCGACCTGGAGCGCTTTCGCCCCGGCCTGCCCGAAGCGGCCTCGCTCGCCGAGCTGCAGGCGGCGCTCGGCGCTCGCGCCCGGCTGCGCCTGGGCGAGCTTTACCGCGAGTACCAGGTGGACGAGCGCGGCGCGGACCCGGAGGCCGCGGCGCAGCTCCAGCTCTACCAGCGCGAGGTCGAGCAGATCCTGCTGCCGCGCTACGCCAGCCTGTGCCGGCGCCAGAACGCCCTGGAGCGCGACCGCAGCACCGCCTGGCGCGGCGTCGACCTGTACAACCGCCTGACCTACGCGGCGATCTTCTTCGCCATCGGCGTGCTGGTCGTCTGGGCCCCGTTCATCCCGCTGTGGGACAAGTGGATCCCGTTTGCCCTGGCGCTGCTCGCGCCGCTGTGCACCCCGTGGCTGCCCGATCTGTACCGGGGGCTCTTGCGCTCCCGGCACCAGCTCGAGCTCGCGATCCTGCATCAAGATCTGGATCGGGTCGGCCGCTCGCTGCCGCTGCCGCCGGCGAGCCTGCCGGCGCCCGCCGCCCCGCCGACCAGCCCGGAGGGCCGCGCCAGCTGACGCGCTGAAAGCTCGCTCCCGGCGTTCGGCGAGCGGTGAAAGAAAGGTACCCGGTCATGGAGACCCTGTTCAAGGTCCTCAAGTTTCTGCTCTGGCGGCGCCTGGTGCTGGTGCCGGCGGCGATCCTGCTGTCCGGCTACTGGCTGGCCTCGTGCTCCTCGGTCTACATCGGGCCGGCCCAGCTCGGGGTGCGGCAGGTGGGCTTCGGTAGTAACTCGGGAATCCGCCGCGAGCTCCTCACCACCGGCACCCACTTCGTCATCAGCGGCTACGAGCGGGTGCACCTGTTCCCCACCGACCTGCAGACCCTCAACATGACCGGCGCCGCCGAAGACGTAGTCGGGGGCCGCAAGACCGAGGCGATCAACATCCAGACCTCGGACGGCTACCGGGTGGCGATCGACGCGACCATCCTTTACCGCATCCGCGACCCGTACCTGACCATCACCCAGGTCGGACCCGGCAAGCTGTACGAGGACTCGGTGGTGATCCCGCGCGCCGACAAGGCGCTGCGCAAGGCGCTCGGCGAGCTCAACTCCGAAGAGTTCTACCAGGGCCCCAAGCGCATCCAGCAGACCAAGGTCGCCTTCGAGCAGCTGCAGCCCGAGTTTCACGACAAGGGCATCGAGCTCGTCAAGATCCTCGTCCGCAAGATCACCTACGACCAGGCCTACCAGCACCAGATTGAGCAGCGCAAGATCCAGGACCAGATGGTCTTCAAGAACCGCGCCGAGGGCGCCGCCGCCCGCGAGGAGGCCCACAAGCGCGAGATCATCTCGGCCGGCCAGGCCCTGGTCAAGGTCGCCCTGGAGAAGGGCCAGAGCGAGCGCGCCCAGATCCTCGCCGACGCCAACCTGTACCAGCGCAGCAAGGCCGCCGAGGGCGATCTGCTGGTCAAGACCGCGCAGGCCCAGGGCACCGAGCTGGAGAACCGCGCCCTGGAAGGCAGCGGCGCCGCCAGCATCGTCGGGCAGCGCATGGCCGAGGTGCTAAAGGGCGTCAAGATGATCATCGTCCCGTCCTCGGGTCCGGGGGCCACCAACCCCCTCAACGTCGGCGACATCCTGAAGCAGTTCGAGGTCGGCAAATGAGCGCCGGACAAGGCTCCCCTTCGCGGTCTTTTATTTCTCCGGTCGTTGTTGCCGGGCTTTTCGCCGTGGGCCTGCTCGGCAGCGGCTGCACCGCCTACTCGACCGACAGTACCGAGGTCGGCGTGCGCACCCGCAAGCTGTGGAACGCCGGCATCGAGCACGATCACAAGTACCCGCCCGGCGCGACCTACTTCTTCGTGCCGTTTCTTTCCGACTGGGCGACCTTCGACATCAAGCTGCAGAACCTGGAGATGGCGCTGTCCTCGGGCCACGGCGACCGGGCCGGCGACGACGCCATCGAGTTCAAGACCACCGACGGCAACGACATCAGCGTCAACGTCACCATCGCCTGGCGCGTCGATCCCGAGAAGGTCGCCTACCACCTGCAGCACGTCGGCCACTCGACGAGCGACGTCAAGGAGAAGCTCGTGCGGCCGTCCTGCCGCTCGTACGTGCGCGACATCCTGAACGAGCTCCACTCCG
>DAOMZC010000657.1:0-4187 GCA_035437965.1 Pseudomonadota bacterium | reverse complement strand
GAGGCTGCTCCGCGCGGCCCAGCACGAACTCGGGCCGCTCGCTACGTTTTGCCTCAGGCTGCTAGCTAGGGGCTGCGCCAAGAGCGTCAGTGACTCTCTAAGTTCGAAGCCCGCGGTTTTCCGCCTGCCCCTGTCGGCCCTTGTCGATTAGATCGGGCGCAGACCGGCTCGCCAAGTGGGGCGGCAATGGCGTACGATGGCCTGCGGGGCAGCGTGGGCATGTGGCTCAAGACTCAATATGATGGGCTGTTGTTGGCGGCGCTGCTCCTTGGGCCGGCGCTGCTGGCGGCCAGCCGTGACCTCGACTGGTTCGACGGGCCCGAGCTGGCGCTGGCGGCGGTGATCGGCGGCGTCGCCCACCCGCCGGGCGAGCCGCTGCACACCCTGCTCGCGGGACTGCTGGCGCGGCTCATGCCGGCCTACCTGGGGGTCGCGCTGGCGTCGGTCTTGCCGCTGTGTCTGCTGGCTGTACCGATGATCCGGCTGGTCGATCATCTAAGCCCGCCAGCAAGCGGTCGCGACCGCCTGCTGCGCGGCGCGGTGGTGGCCGCGACCCTCCTGGGTCCGCCGAGCTTCCAGACCGGGACGCGCGTCGAGGTCTACTGCCTGGCGGCGCTATTTTCACTGCTGGCGGTGAACGCCGCCGTGGCGCGCCGGGCGCTGGTCGCGGGTCTCGGGCTCGGTCTGACCGCCTGCGCCAATCCGGCGTTCGCGGTCTTTGCCGGCGCGGCGGTGTTCATCCTGTCGTGCCGGTCGCTGCGGGCGCTGGGGCGGGTGTTCGCGGGCGGCCTGCTGGGGCTCTTGCCGTACGTGTACCTGCCGTGGGCGGGCAGCCACCCGGAGCGCTTCATCTTTGGGGCGCCCACGACCCTGCGGGGCTTCCTCGACATCCTCTTGCTGCGGGCCTATCAGCACAACTTGGGCTCCTCAGCCGCCGGGGTGCTGGCCAGCTTGGTGACGCTGCGGTGGCTGGTGCTGCCCGCCGCCCTGGCGCTGCTCATCGGCAGTATGGGCCTGGGGCGGAGCCGGGCGCGCGGGCTGGCGCTGGCGCTTTTGACGCTGGGCGGGCTGCACCTGGCGTCGCTCCTCATCAACAAGCCGCTGCCGCACAACCCGGACCTGCACGGGTACCTGATTCCTACGTTGCTGGTGAGCGGGATGGGCCTTGCCGCGCTGCTCGTGCAGCGGGCCGAGCGCGGGCGCGCCTGGCTGCTGCCGGCGGCGCTCGCCCTGCCGGTGTTGGCGCTGGTGCTCGATGGGCCGTGGCTGTGGGCGCGCAGCCGTGGCGGCCACGCCATGCGCGCGCTGGCCAGCGCCTACCTCAGCGAGGCGCCGCCGCAGGCGGTCCTCATCCTGGTCACCGACCACCTGTACTTCCCCATGCTGTACCTGCAGGAGGCGGAGCACGTGCGCCCGGATCTGGTGCTTGTCAACCTCGGGCTGGCCGGCAATGAGTGGTTCTGGACCCACCAGCAGGCCCTCCATCCCGAGCTCTTGAGCCTCGGGGCCGAGCTGCCGGCCACCCAGAAGCTGGCGCGGCTGGTCGCGCAGCGCCCGGTGCTGGCGCAGTCCGGCGTGCTGCTGCGCGGGCTCGGGGGCAGCACCTGCGAAGGCACCTGGCTGACCAGCCCCGCCCCGAGCGGCGGTCGCTGCGCCGCAGCCGAGCTCGCGCCGCGCCTGGCGATCCTCGAGCGGATGGCGGCGGACGTGCGCGGTGACTGGCTGGGCGAGCGCCTGGTCGCCACCCAGGCGATCATGCTGGCCCTGGAGTCGCGCGCGCACGGGGATCTACGACGCTCCGCCGCGACCCTTGCCGCCAGCTCCCGCGAGCTGGCGAGCTTTGCGCCACTGGCCGCTACGCAGTCGGGCCCGTCCGGACCCCGGGTGCCGCTGCGCCGGCTGCCCGCGGACGCGCTGGCCTCGCCCGATTGGGTGCTGTATCTGCTCGGCCGCACGCTTGTCGATCTAGGAGATGGGCGCGGGGAAGAGCTGCTCGCCCGGGCGCGGTCGCGCGGGGTGGCCGAGGCGGCGGAGCTACCGGCGGCAGACTAGACCCGCGCGAGCTCGGCGTGCAGCGCCGCCAGCTGGGCGTCCTTGGCCGACCAGTGGCCGTTGACCCAGGCCTGAAAGCGCTGCCTGTAGTCGGCATCGCCCTGGTAGTCGCCGCCAAACAGGTCAGCAGGAATCTGCTCGGAGCCCACCCGGACCGCTACCCGCGGCAGGCGGTTACAGAGAAACTCCCAGAACGTCGGGATGCCATCGGGATACACGATGGTGACCGAGAGCAGTGAAGAGAACTTGTCGCCCAGGCTTTGCACCGCCAGCGCGAGCCCGGCGGCCTTGGGCCGCAACAGGTGGACAAACGGCGACCCCTGGCTGCGGTGCTTGGCAGCGGTGAAGCGCGTCCCTTCCAGGAAGTTGAGCACGCTCGTCGGCACCTTGGAGAAGCGCTCGCAGGACTTCTGCGTGGTCTGCAGGTCGCGGTGGCGCTGCTCGGGGTGGCGGTCCAGGTACTCCTTGGAGTGGCGCTGCATGAACGGAAAGTCGAGCGCCCACCACGCCAGGCCCATGAACGGGACATACAAGAGCTGGCGCTTGAGGAAGAACTTGAGCAGCGGAATCCGCCCATTTAGCACCCGCTGCAGCACCAGCACATCCACCCAGGACTGGTGGTTGCAGGTCACGAGGTACCAGCCGCCGGGGGTGAGCTCGCTCACTCCTTGGACGTCCCAGCGCGTGCTCTGCGTCGCGCGCTCCCAGCGGGCGTTGTTCTCGATCCAGAAGCGGCCGATGGCGTTGAGCACGCGGTCGCACCACAGCCGCGGCCGACTCCCAGCCGGCGTGAGGAGCTTGAGCAGCGCGACCGGCACGAGCAGGAATCCGACGCAGAAGATCACGTTGAGGGACAGGGCGAGCGCCGCCCCGCAGCCGATGAGCGTCCGGCCAAAAGACGGCGGCCGGAGCCCGGACGGAGACCCTGCGGAACGGCGGTCGGGTGACAGAGCCGCATCGGCGGACAGATAGGGAGCGCTCATGGCGGGTACTATTTCATCGATCGGGCGCCCAGGCTACCAAAGCTCTCGACCGCAGCTGAGACTCTGCTTTGCGGACGGCCGGGGCGCCGGTGTCTATCGCGGCCGGCCGGCGAGCCGCGGCCTAGAAGCGGGCATCCAGACCCAGGGCCAGCGTCGGACCGACTCCTTCGGTGGATCTGCTGCTACAGTACTGGGTGTTAGTCGAGGCACCCGTGGTCACGCAGCGGTCGCTGACCCAGGCGCCGCCCGCGCCCGAGTTGATGATAAGCGTGCCGGGGCCGCCGCCGCCGCGCAGGTAGTACTTCAGACCCAGGGTGCCGTACCCCCAGTACGAGGACCCGCCGCCATTTAGGTACAAGCTGAAGCGGCGGGCGAGCGGAATGTTGATCTCCCCGGTGATGCTGCCAAACGCCAGCTGCGTGCTGTTGTAGGAGCCGGCCACAAGGACATAGGAGTTGTGGAGGATCAGGTTGAGCCCATCGAGGCTGCCGAGCCGCAGCATGAAGCCGATGGTGAACCGCTGCTGCCCAAGCAGGTGCAGCTCGGCACCCGGCGACAGACCGAGCTCGAAGTACGAGCTGGCGAACGAGATGAGGGCGCGCAGCTCGGTGCTCAGGCCCGGGGTGCCGCCGGTCACGAGCCCGAGCGGCACGACCTGCACCCCGAGCTTGAGCGGGATCCGGAAGTAGTACTCGAAAGTGAGCTCGCTCAGCAGGCCCAGGCCGGAGTTCCAGCTGCCGGAAAAAGCGCTCCGGCCGATCCCGATGAGCGGCTGCAGGGTTCCGTAGAAGCGGCCCATCCCGTACCACAGCCGCGGCGCGACCTTGGGGGCATAGAACGGAGCCGCGGTCGGCTCGGCAAGGTCGCCGACTCGCGCGACGGTGCCGCGCGGCAGGGGGCCGCTGGCGACCTCGCCGACCACGCGGGTGACCACGAACATCCCCATCGCCTGGTTCGACGGCGCGTACAGCCGCCCGGGGGCCGTCGGATCGCTGACGCGCACGCGCCGCTGGCTGCGCACGATGAAGCGATCCCCAAGCTGCGCCGGTCCGGTCGTCTCGACGGCGATCCAGCCGCCCCGCACCTTGGTGACGCGCGCCCACTGCGCCGTCGACGCCCGCGGTCCATCGGGCGCGCTGGCGAGGTCCGGCG
>DAOMZC010000656.1:0-4189 GCA_035437965.1 Pseudomonadota bacterium | reverse complement strand
CTGCCGACGCCACCGGGGTCTGGGACTGGGTGGTACGCTCGGCGACCCAGCAGGGGGATCTGCAGATCGAGCAGGAGGAGTGGCACCTGGAGCAGAACGGGACCCGCCTCGCCGGCTACTACCACCGGCAGGTGGTGACGATGTCGACCGATCAGCGGCCGTTTCAGTGCAACGGCATGCTCGGCTTCATCAAGAACGTCCGCGCCCGCCTCGCCGGAGAGATCCACGACGGCCAGGTCACCCTGCGCGAGGTCGGCGTCGACACCGAGCGCAACCCCTGTGACAGCCGCCAGCGCGAGCTGCTGAGCTACGCCGGGCGCCTGCAGGGCGAGGAGCTCGTCCTTACCTATGACGCCGGCGGCGAGCAGCGGCTGGTGCGGCGCCCGGCGGGCAGCAGCTCCCTGTCGCTGGCCGGCGGCGAGGGCCGAGGGCGCCGCGGCCCGCTGGAGAAAGAGTCGATCGACGGCCTGTGGGAGTGGCAGTTCCGCGCCGTCGACGCCGAGGGCGACCTGCAGGCCGAGCGCGAGGAGTGGCACCTCTTCGAAAAGAACGCCGAGATCACCGGCTACTACGAGCGCACCATCGAGCGCCTGCGCCTGGGCGGCGTCTACCCGTGCAGCGGCAGCCCGCAGCTCAAGACCACCACCCGCTTCCTCCTCAAGGGCCAGCGCTTCGGCGACAAGCTCTCGCTGAGCGAGATCGACTACCAGCGCCAGCCCGGCCCCTGCGACGCCGGCCAGCACCGCCTCGACAGCTACCAGGGCAGCGTCCTGCCCGAGGGGCAGCTGCTCCTCAATTGGCACGGCGGCAGCCAGATCCTGCGCCGCAAGCGCTGACGGCCCGCGCCGCGGGTGGCGTATGCTGGGACCCATGGATTACGTGGCGACACAGCTCGGCCCGCTGCTCAAGGTGCTGCTCGACGCGCCGCACCGGGCGCTGGCGGTGGTGGTCGGGTTCTTCTTCGGGGTGGCGGCGCGGCAGCTGCTCTTCATGCTGTGGGTGGATCGCGGGCGGGCCTTCCCGGTGAGCCTCGCGCGGCTCCTCGCCGCGGGGCTGTTCGGCGGCGCCGGGGCGCTCTGCGCGGTGGGGCTCGGGCCGCAGTCGCAGTGGACGCCGGGCATCGGGCTGGCGCTCGCGGCCGGGGCGGCGAGCGTGCTCATCGAGGTGCTGATCCTGGGGCTGGTCCGGCGGCGGCCGGGGCGCCCGCCGCCGCTCGGGTGGCTGGTGCGCCTGGTGCTGGTGCTGGCGGCGCTGCTCGTCGCGGCGCTGGTCCTCATGCGCGCCGGCTACCTCGCGCTGACCACCGACCAGCCGGTCCTGCTCATCGAGGTGACCGGCGAGACCGCCGACAAGGTGGTGCGCTGGGCGCCGCCCGACCAGCCGCTGCGCGAGCAGACACTGCGGTCTAGCCGCGTGGTCCTGCGCACGCCGGCCGGCCAGCCGGTGGCCGAGGCGTGGCTCTACGGCGATCAGGTCGCGATCAGCGGCCGGGTGCTGCGGCTGGCCCCGCTGCTCAACGTCGCCGGCCTGACCAACCTGTTCGCCCTGGACTTCGTCCACAACGGCTATGCCACCGCCGAGCGCCACAACACCCTGCCGCACCAGGCGCAGCCGCTCGTCCCCGTGGGGCAGCTCGCGGTCAGCCCGCGCTGGCGCGAGCTACAGGAGCGGCTGCTCGCCCAGTGGGAGCAGCGCACGCCGGAAGACAGCCGCTTCCTCATCCGCGCCCAGACCACCGAGTCCACCTACTTCCCGCTCGTCGAGCCGATGCCCGGCGGCAAGCCGGTGCGGCGGACCTACACGCTGGTGCTGACCCCGGGGGGCCTGACCGCCCGGTAGGCCGCTCCCGCTACCCCTCGGCCGCCAGCACCGCCGGCTCGTCCTCGGCGAGCTCGGGCAGGTCTTCCGCGGCCGCGTCCGCATCTAATCCGCCCGGCCAGCCGACCCAGAAGCGGCGATGCGGCGACAGGCCGAGCGCCTGGTCCATCGCCAGCAGCAGCGGCCGCACGCTCTCCGGCTCGGTCGCCGAGAGGGCCACCGCCTCGCGGTCCTGGGGCAGCTCGGCGAATCCGCCCGGCGGCAGCCGATCGAGCTTGTTGTAGACGAGGAGCCGCGGCTTGTCGGAGAGCTCCAGCTCGCCCAGGATGCGCTCGACCGAGTGCAGGTGCGAGGTCAGCGCCGGATCGCTCGCGTCGACTACATGCAGCAGCAGGTCGGCCTCGGCGAGCTCCTCCAGGGTGGCGCGGAAGGCGCTGCGCAGGTCCTCGGGCAGGTCGCGGATGAACCCCACGGTGTCGGTCAGGATGAGCTCGCGCTCGTCGGGGAACCGCATGCGGCGGCTGGTCGGATCGAGCGTCGCGAACAGCTTGTCCTCGGCGACCACGGCGCTGCGGGTCAGGGTGTTGAGCAGCGTCGACTTGCCGGCGTTGGTGTAGCCGACGATCGCCACCACCGGCAGGGCGCGGCGGCGGCGCTGCTTGCGGCGCTCGGCGCGCTGGCTGGACAGCTCGTCGATCTCGCGGGTGAGCTGGGTGACCCGCTCGCGCGCCCGGCGGCGGTTGATCTCAAGCTTGGTCTCGCCGGGGCCGCGGCCGCCGATGCCGCCGGTGAGGCGCGACATCATGGTGTTCTTCTCGACCAGGCGCGGCAGCATGTACTTGAGCTGCGCCAGCTCGACCTGCAGCTTGCCGTCGCGGCTGTGGGCGTGCTGGGCGAAGATGTCGAGGATCAGCATGGTGCGATCGATGACCTTGATCTCGGTGGCGTCCGAGATCGCGCGCGCCTGCGCCGGGGTGAGCTCGGGATCGAAGACGACGATGGTCGCATCGTTCTGCAGGGCGCGCAGCACCACCTCGTCCAGCTTGCCGCGCCCGAGGAGGAACTTGGGATCGAGCTGGGCCCGCCGCTGGGTGATGACGTCCAGGACCTGCAGCCCGGCGGTGCGGCACAGCTCGCGCAGCTCGGCGCCGCGCGCCTCGGGCTCCCAGGTCGGGGCCGGCATGCCGTGGACCCAGGTGGAGCGCGGGCCGTGGCTGGCCGCGATCACCTGCACGACCACCGCGCGATCGCGGCCGTCATCGACAATCGCGGCGTCGGCGGCGGCGCGGGCGTACTCGTCTTCGAGGGCGCGGATGAGCTCATCGAAGGGCACGCGCGGCCGGCTGAGCGGCGTCGGCGGCAGCTCGCGCCACAGCTCGCCGGTGGGGTTCTTGGGCAAAAGGTGCGCCAGGTAGAGCTGCGGCGGGTGGCCGCCCGGGCTCATCGCAATCGCGGCCACCAGATCGAGGCGCAGCTTGGCCAGGTCGATAAGGTCGTCGCGCGACAGCGGCTCGGCGCGCAGGTGGGTGTGCAGGAGCCGCAGCCCGCGGAGCCGCCCGCGTCCGGCGCGGTGCCGTCCGAGGTCGGGCAGCACCAGCTTGTGGGGGTCGCCGACGATGACGTGGGTGATGTCGCCGCCGCGGTCGACCAGCACCCCGACCTGGCGCTTGATCTCGGCCGAGCACTGGCACATAAACGTCGCGAGCTCTTCGGAGATGACCTCCGTGGCCGGGACGCGGCGGCGGTAGATGCGCTCGAGGAGGCGCTGTTGGCTTGGCTTGAGACCGGTGAGATTCCCAGACAGGGGCTGCATTCAGATCTATTGCGCACCCATCCCGGCCGCGGCGCAAGTTCCGGCCCGGTTTTGGCCCGGCCTGGCGCCGGCTCCGCACGCGGCCCTGGCGACGGCAGGCTTGCCTGACCGGGCAAGAGCGGCTAGCGTCCTTGGAAATCTGCGAGGCACTGCGTGACCAAGACCCATCTTCCTCCATCATCGGCCTCGGCCCCGGCCCCGGCTGCCGAGCCAGCGGCCACCCGCATCGAGAAGGACACCATGGGCGCCGTCGAGGTCCCCAGCGCCGCCTACTACGGCGCGCAGACCCAGCGCTCGCTGCACAACTTCCGCATCGGCGGCGAGCGCTTCCCGCGCGAGTTCATCTACGCCCTGGGCGTGGTCAAGAAGGCGGCGGCGCGGGTGAACGCCCGGCTCGGCAAGCTCGAGCCCAAGCTGCTCCCCGCCATCGAGCAGGCCGCCGACGAGGTGATCGCCGGCACGCTCGACGCGCACTTCCCGCTCGTCGTCTGGCAGACCGGCAGCGGCACCCAGACCAACATGAACGCCAACGAGGTCATCGCCAACCGCGCCAGCGAG
>DAOMZC010000655.1:0-4194 GCA_035437965.1 Pseudomonadota bacterium | reverse complement strand
CTAAAGGCGAAGTTTAGCCGCTTCGATGTCTCCAAGGTCGCCGAGACCCCCGAGTGCCAGCGCGCCAAGGCGGCGGCGTCCGAGGTCGGCCACACCTGCCTCGAAGATGAAGCGAGCTGCACCACCCCGCACTTCATCGACGGCAAGCCGACCGACACCCCGACGTCGGCCTATGACTACGTGATCTTGTTCCCGCAGCTGCTCCACGGCAGCCTGTCGACCAAGCAGGTCACCACCACCCGCTCGGTCAATAGCGACAGCGTCACCAGCTCCCTGGGCGGCCCCAACGCCGCCCGCGGGCCCAACTCGCGCGGCCGCACGGTCACCGATCGCCAGGTAGTAAACAGCACCGAGACCGACTACACCGGGGAGATCTTCCTGTTCGAGCCCGTCCCCGGCCAGCTGCGCCCGGGCAAGCAGTTCAAGAACATCGCCCCCGAGCCGCTGCGCGAGCTCCTCCTGGAGCTCCTGCGCCGCTAGCCCGTCACTAGCCCGTCACTAAATTGCTCGCGGACCGCGGGCGGGGCCCGCGCCAAGCCGGGCCCGGTGGAGGGCGGCGGCGAAGTCCGCGCCGCTCGTATAGCCGATCAGCGTGCTGCCGAGCGACAGCCTGGCAACGTCGACCAGCATCGAGTGGAGCCGCGAGCCCATCAGCATGTGCACGGTCAGGCAGTCCCCGAACTGCGACTTGAAGCGCCGCAGGGTGCCGCGGACCTCGGTGTCAAAGCCGCGCATCGCCGAGCAGTCAAGGAAGATGGTGAAGCGCCCCTGCGCCGTGAGCTCGGTCGCCCGCTCCACTATCAGGCTGCCGAGGCTCCGATCCAGGTGGCCGCTGACCTCGATGAGCAGGACATCGGGCCGGACGCAGGTCGACTTCAGCTCGCCGCGGGAGCTGCGGTAACGATCGGACCGCTCCTGGGTCTTCATCGAGTCGGTCACGGAGCTCCTAGGGTACGGTGATCTGCATCTTATAGCGTGCCGGTCCGATCTTATGCCTTATGACCATGCTGTAGTCACCCGGGGGTCCCGGGCGAACCAGATCGAACTGCAGCGCCGTCGGGTTCTCTTTGCCGTCCTGGAACGTGAGGCCCGGGCTCAGGGTCGTGGTGAAGGTCTCGCGGCCGAGCATCTTGTTGCCCGCGCCGTCGAGCTGGGCGAACAGCAGCGTCAGCTTGTTGATCCCGTTGTGGACGACGAAGATGCCGTCGATGTCGCCGGCGGGCTGGGCGGTGAAGGTGCCGCCCTCGGCGGATACGGTGAGGAAGCTGAGCTGCGCCGCGTCGTCGACCTGCATGTTCACGTGATCGACGTCGCCGCTGCCGCTTGAGGCGATGATCATCGCCTTGCCCGGCCGCAGGGCGCTCAGCGTGTAGGTCGCCGCGCCCAGGTCGGTGACCGAGATGACCGTCGGAAAGTCGCTGCGCAGCTGCAGCGGGCTGTTGTCGCTTATACGCAGCGCCCGCATGTCGATCTTGCCGCCGGTGGCGATGAGCTGCTTGATGTCGCAGCCGGCGATGTCGCTAAAAGATCCCCCGCAGCCCTTCACCGTAAAAGACGCGACGCCGAGGTCCCCGTTGGTGCTGCTCCCGCAGCCGCCGAGCGCCGGCAGCACCCCCAGGGCAAGGAGCATCAGGGACCAGGCCCCGAGCAATGCTTGCCTGGCCCGCATGACCGGGCGATTCAAGGGCGCAACCTGCCGACCGCGAACCAGCGCATCCTTTATCATTCCCCAATGCTACAGCGCCCCCTCACAAACCAAAACCCCAACTGATGCGCGGCGCGCTAGCGCCTCCGCCGCCAGGCGGACAGGGCCATGCCGAGCAGGACGAGCGACGCGCCCAGGTACCCGCGCAGCCGCAGCTGCGCCGTCCCGAGGATCAGATCGATCGCCACCGCGATGATCGGCTGGATAAGCCCGAGCGTCGACAGGACCGACAGGTCGAGCCGCTGCAGCAGCCACAGGTACACGGTCCACGCCAGCACGCTGCCGATGATGGCCAGGTATAAGAGGCCCGCGTGCGCGGTCCACGGCGCGGCGTGGAGATCGGGCAGGGGCTCGCCGCGGCCAAGGCTCAGGGCGACCAGCATCACCGCTGTATAAAAGAGGAAGTAGCAGGTGCTGACGAGCGGCGGCAGGTCCTGCGCCCAGCGCTTGAGCAGCGCCCCGTACAGCGGCCACAGCACCGCCGCCGCCACTCCCGCCATCACCATCGCGCGGAAGTGCCCGCCGCCAAGCTGCAGCCCGTCGGAGAACAGCACGCTCACCCCGCCGAGCCCGAGCGCCATGCCGACGACCCGCTGCGGCAGGAGCGGCTCGAGCCCGAAGAGCCGCGCGAGGAGCAGGGTGAAGAGCGGACTGCTGGCGCAGATGACCGCGGTGGTCCCCCCGGTCAGCGTTTGCTCGGCAAGGTACACGCACGCGTAGCCGAGGCCATTAATCGACCCCGCGGCAAAGAGCGCCAGGTGCTGCCGCCGACCGTCGGGCAGCCGCAGCGAGCGGCGCCGCCAGGCAAGCCCGATGAGTAAAAGCCCCGTCGCCACGAGGAACCGCAGCGCCGCCCCAAAGAGCGGCGGGTAGCCTTCCAGGCAATATCGGATCGCCTGCCAGGTCGTCGACCAGCACAGGCAAAGAACGAGAAAGCCTACGACTACCACGGCTAAAGGGTACGGAATTTCACGGCTTCTTTTCAACCAGAGCGGGCCTGACTGCCCAGATACTTGGCGATAGTTGGCGCTAGTTGCCGCTAGTTGCCGAGCGCGTGGACGCGCCCGAGTGGACCCGCTGCCGGGGCTCGCGGGAGGTCCGGCCAGCTCGCGCAATTTGCGACCCGGCCCTGGCTTTTCGCTGCGCACTGCCGCGCTGTGAAATGCTAAGATGCTTGGCAGTGTCAGTAGGCTTAAATCGCGAGCGTGTAGGCCCCTACAAGCTCATTCGGCTTATCGGCAAGGGCGGCATGGGGGCCGTCTACGAGGCCGTCCAGGAGCCGATCGAGCGCCGCGTGGCGGTCAAGATCCTCCACGGCCGCTACGCCCAGGAGCCCGAGATCGCGACCCGCTTCTTTAATGAGGCGCGCGCGGTCAACATCGTCGACCACCCGGGCATCGTGCAGATCTCCGACTACGGCCAGCTGCCCACCGGCGTCGCCTACCTGGTCATGGAGTTCCTCAAGGGCGAGACCCTGGGCGAGCGCATCAAGCGCGCGGCCGGGCGGATGCCGGTGCCCGAAGTGGTACGGCTGGCCCGCCAGATCGCCGCCGCGCTCGCCGCCGCCCATGAGAAGGGCGTCATCCACCGCGATCTCAAGCCCGACAACGTGATGCTCGTCCCCGACCCCGATCCCGAGTCGCCGGGGCGCATCCGCGTCAAGCTCTTGGACTTCGGCATCGCCAAGGTCGCCGCCGAGGTCTCGCAGAACGCCGCCAACACCGCCGCCGACGTGGTGATGGGCACCCCCAAGTACATGTCGCCCGAGCAGTGCCGCGGCGCCGGCAGCGTCGACGACAAGTCGGACGTGTACGCCCTGGGGATCATCCTGTTCGAGATGCTCGTCGGCAAGCCGCCGTTCGTCGGCGCCACCGGCGAGATCCTGGCCAAGCAGATCTACAACCAGCCGCCGCAGCTGCGCGAGGTCGCGCCGTGGGTGCCCGAGCAGCTGGCGGCGCTCGTCCACCGGCTGCTGGTCAAGAGCAAGGCCGAACGCCCGGCGATGCGTCAGGTCAACGGCGAGCTGGAGACGATGTCGCTCAGCTACCCGACGACCATGCACTCGGTGATCGGGCTGCCGGCGCTCGGCGCCCTGCCGCCGGGGATGCAGCCGGGGAGCTCGGGGCCGGCGCCGCCGGTGTCGGGACCATCGTCGGTGGTGATGGTCCAGGAGGGCCCGCCGGTGGAGGACCCGGGGGTGAACCCGGCGGTCATCGCGGCGGAGCCGCTCGTCGAGCGGACGGTCAACGAAGAAGAGGACAACACCCCGACCGGGGTCCGGCTGGCGGCGGCGCGCGGCCAGCTGCCCGAGAAGGACAGTAACTCCGGCCTGCAGCCGCAGTCGACGCTCGGGTTCTCGGTCGGGCAGAGCAGCCTGTCGATGTCGCGGCCGCGGCCGCGGCGCCTGCTGCTGGGGATCGGCGGCGGCGGGCTGCTCGCCGTGGGGCTTCTATTGGCCCTGCTCCTGCGCGGCAACCAGCCGCCGGCGC
>DAOMZC010000654.1:0-4223 GCA_035437965.1 Pseudomonadota bacterium | reverse complement strand
CGGCCGCTACGAGCACTCTGCCGGACCGGCCCCGGGCGGCTCGGCGCTCGTCGCCTTCGGGGACTCGCCCGCGGGGCTGCGGCAGGACAGCTTCGGGCTCGACCTCGCCAGCGGCCAGTTCGTCCCGCAGCTCGGGACGGCCCCCGCGCCGCGCGCCGAGGCCGCGATGGCCTACGACGAGGAGCGCGATGAGGTGCTGCTCTTCGGCGGCCGCGGCGCCACCGCGCCGCTCGGCGACACCTGGTCCTTCACACCCGCCGCCGGCTGGCGCGCCCAGAAGTAGCCCGGCAGGCCGGCCGGGCCGCGCAACAGCGAGCCGGCCCCCGCCGGTTTTGGGCTACCATGCAGGGCATGCGCATCCTCGCCATTACCGATTCCCCCCACACGCTCCGCCCGGCCTCTGATACCACCGTCGCCATCCTCGAAGAGGCCCGGCTGCGCGGCCACCAGGTCTGGGTCTGCGAGATCAACGAGCTGTGGCTGCAGCACGGGACCCCCGGCGCCTCCGCCCGCGCCGTCAGCACGGTGAGCCGGACCACCGCCCCCGCGCTGACCATCAGCGACACCCGCGAGCGCCTGCCGCTCGCCCACTTCCACGTCGTGCTCATGCGCAAGGACCCGCCGTACGACTCGGTCTATCACCAGGCGACCCTGATCCTCGAGTACGCGCGCGGCAAGACCTTCCTGTGCAACGACCCGCGCGGCCTGCGCGAGGCCAACGAGAAGCTCTACATCTTCCACTTCCCCGAGCTCGTCGCCCCCACCATCGTCACCCACCGGCTCGACGAGCTGCGCGCTTTCCTCGAGGAGCAGGGCGGCGAGATGGTGGTAAAGCCGCTGGACGGCTACGGCGGCTCGGCGGTGTTCCACGCCCGCCGCGGCGACAGCAACACCAACGCCATCCTCGAGGTCTCGACCCACAACGGACACCGCTGGGTGATGGCGCAGCGCTACCTTCCCGAGGGCAAGCAGGGCGACAAGCGCATCCTCCTCCTCGGCGGCGAGCCGATCGGCTGCCTGCTGCGCGTCCCCCAGGGCGGCGACCTGCGCAGCAACATGGTGATCGGCGGGCTGGCGACGGCGTCCACGCTGACCCCGCGCGACCTGGAGATCTGCGCCCGCGTCCGCCCACGGCTCCTACAGGACGGGCTGCACTTCGTCGGCCTGGACGTGATCGGGACCTACCTGACCGAGATCAACGTGACCTCACCGACGGGCGTTCAGGCCATCGATCGGCTGCTGAACACCCGCCTGGAGAACCAGATCGTCGACTACCTGGAAAAGAACGCGCCGCTGAGCCTCTAGCCGCCGCGGCTAGCGCATAAGCTCGATATAGATGTGAATCGCGGCGACGATGGTGAGCAGGATGGCGAACGGGATGTGGATGATCTTCCACTCCCGGAACATCGGCTCGATGCGCGGCAGCAGCACCCGGTGGCTCTCCAAAAGCGCCAGCTCGGTGGCCAGCCGCGCGACCTTGGTGCGCGCCTTGGTGTCCTTGATCCCGCGCAGCCGGAAGCGCAGCACCGAGGCGCGGAACGGCCGCGCGAGCCGGTCGCGGGTCAGCAGGATCATCGCCCGGACTCCCGCCCGCACCCCGGAGAGGTTCGGGTCGGCGACGGTGGCGTAGCGGCGGCGGAGCCGATCGTAGAAGCGGTCGGCGACGTTGACGCCGGCGTGGCGGTTGCGCATCTCGGCCAGCTTGCGCTCCAGGTCCACCGCCTGCAGTGACGCCTGCGACGCCAGATCCGGCAGCTCGGTCGAGATGTAGCGCCCGACCAGGCCCGAGATCACGGTGGCCACCATCGACCAGATCGCCAGCGACACCCAGTTATCCAGCTTGCCGGCGGTGTGCAGCATCACCAGCATCGGCCCGATCGCGCCCGACCACACGTGCCAGTCAAACCAGCCGCGCTGCGACCCGAGCCGCTTGAGCCCCGGGATCCACTTGCGCCCCGAGTAAAACATCGACGAGAACATGAGCGGCGCGCCGATGTAGCCGAGCCACTGCGCCAGCGGATCGGTGGCCTTGAACACGACGTTCTCGACGGCGACCTCGGGGTCCAGGCCCCCGTACTTGGTCTTGTAGTAGAAGGTCAGCGACAGCTCGGGGACGTAGGTCCGCAGCAGGATCTCGACCAGGCAGCCGAGGACGCCGAGGATGCCCAGCACCCACAGCCAGCCGGTCGACAGCGAGGTCTCGACCTTCTTGGCCTTGTCGTCCTGCTGATCGAGGCCCTTGTAGAACTTCTTCGGGTCGAACAGCTGGTTGGGGTCGAAAAAGACGCTCTGCTCGTAGCCGCCCTTGGCGGCGTCGGCCATCGACTCGGTGCGCTCGACGAACGCTGCCTCGGGCGGGATCTCCAGGAGCGCGGCCGTCGGACAGGCGCTGATGCACGCCTGATCCTCGTAGTTTACGCAGTGGTCGCACTTGCTGGCGATGCGGCGCAGCTTGGCCTTGCGCGGCTTGCCGTCGCCAAAGCCGAGCTTGTTGTCCTTCTGCAGGCGCAGGTTGAGCAGCGGCTTGTCGTCGAGATCGTGCATCTCGATGGCGTCGTACGGGCAGGCCAGCGCGCACAGCGAGCAGCCGATGCACGAGTCCTCGAGGATGACGACCTCCTTCTTGGCGAGGTCGAACTTGATCGCGTCGTAGGCGCAGGGGTCGATGCAGCGCTGGTCGACGCAGGTGTGGCAGCAGTCGACGAAGTCCAGGGCCCCCAGCACCTTGCCGTTGAGCGACAGGCGCTTGGCCCCGTAGCGCTGCTCGCAGGCCTTCTCGCACTCGTAGCACTCGATGCACTTGTCGAGCTCACGCACCCGCAGCGACATCGCCACCGACAGCCCGTGGCGGACAAAGAAGTCGGCGACGAGCGCCCGGGCGCCGGTGCTGGCGGCCAGGCGGCTGCGCGCGGCGTCGGCGGCTCGGCGCACGCGCTCGCCGAAGAACTGGTAGGTGCGGCGCCAGACCTCAAGGCGCGGCAGCGCGATGCTGAGCACCCGGATCGGCGTCACCGAGTAGACCGCCAGCCCGACCGCCTCGGGTCCGGTGGCCTCGATGCTCACCAGATCGCCCTCGTTGAACAGGCCCAGGTTCGACTCGCACATGCGGATGACCGGTCCGGTCTCCTGGCGGCGCTTGTGCTCGCGCTTCTCGGCCTTCTTGTCGCCGGCCTTGTAGGCGCGCTGGGCACGGCGCTCGCGCTCCAGGACCTCGGGGCGAAAGCGCCCGAGCGACAGCTGACCCTCCAGCACGAGCAGCGCCTTGCCGTCGGTGTCGACCAGCATGTCGCGGCCGAGGCTGATGAGCTTCAGCTCGCCGCTCTTGATCGCGTCGGTGACGAACTGCGGGTTCAGGCCATTGAGCAGCGGCGCCTCCTTGACCGCCTCCCACGCCTCCTGCACCGGGTCCTTGCCGACCGGCTGAGCGGTCATGATCCCGCTCTTTTCGCCCAGGCCGACGAAGCCGAGGAAGCGGCCGACCATGGTGCCCTCGCTGGGCAGGTCGTCGCTGCCGATGCTCGGGACCTTCATCAGGCCGGACTTTTCCAGGAACTTGTCGAGGTTGCCGATGCCCGACTCTTCCTGGGCGCGGCGCTCGGCGGCCTCCTGCTGGACGAGCAGGCGCTGCGGATCGAGCGGCGTGACCTTGGCCTTGCTGCGCGCCTTGACGTCGGCCACGGGCTTCTTGCGCAGCTTGCCGCTGGCGTCGATGAACTGCGAGGCGTCGCGCATCACCGAGGCGTCCGAGGGCGGGGCGGCGGCGCTCTTTTTGCCCGGCATCAGATCGGCGAAGTTCATCGAGTCGACGATGCGCGTCGACTCGTTGTTCGGCATGGGGCTGCCGCCCGGATCGTGGCCGTTATCGGGCACGCTGAACATCCGCGTGGCTTCGTTGTTGCCCATCGGCGCCGGCGGAAAGGGCATCGCGCCGCTGTCCATCATGACCGTCGACTCGCTGGGGACATTGTAGGCGGGGGCCGGCGCGCCCGCTCCGGCGGCCCCGGACTGCAGCGCCGCCCAGGCAGCGGGCGGCTGGTCGGTCATGATCGTCGCCTCGCTGGACGGGCCGGGATCGCGCGAGGGCCCGGCCTTGACCGTGCTGGGCGGGTAGGGATCGCGCGCCGGTCCAGCCTTGACCGTGCTGGGCGGGTAGGGATCGCGCGCCGGTCCGGCCTTGACCGTCGGGAGCTCCGCTGCGCGCGGCGGTGGTGCCGGCGGCGGCG
>DAOMZC010000653.1:0-4225 GCA_035437965.1 Pseudomonadota bacterium | reverse complement strand
TCGGGCAACGATCTGCTGATGCTCATCAACGACATCCTGGACCTGTCCAAGATCGAGTCGGGCACGGTGGTCGTGGACGCCAGCGAAGTGCGCCTGGACGAGCTGCGCGGCTATGTCGAGCGGACCTTCCGCCACGTGGCGGAGTCCAAGAACGTCGACTTCCATATACGCCTGGACTCGCGGCTGCCGCGGTCGCTGACCACGGACGCCAAGCGGCTGCAGCAGGTGCTCAAGAACCTGCTGTCCAACGCGTTCAAGTTCACCCACCAGGGCAACGTCGCGCTGACCGTGGAAGTGGCCAAGAGCGGCTGGAGCCTGGACAACGAGGAGCTCAATCGCAGCCCGCTGGTGCTGGCGTTCGGGGTGTCGGATACCGGCATCGGCATCTCGTTCGACAAGCAGCAGATCATCTTCGAGGCGTTCCAGCAGGCCGACGGCAGCACCAGCCGCAAGTACGGCGGCACGGGCCTGGGCCTGGCGATCAGCCGCGAGCTGTCGCGCCTTCTGGGCGGCGAGATTCGCCTCGTGTCCAACCCTGGCCGCGGCAGCACCTTCACCTTGTACCTGCCGCAGCTGTACGTCGCTTCGCGAGCGCGCGCGGCGCAGAACCGACCGGCTCCCGCGAGCTCACCCGAGCTCGGCGCCGCGCCGGCCCCGCTGGCGCTGGCCGCGGGGAACACCCAGCTGCCGGCGCAGGCCGCGACCGCACCCGCGAACGCGAACTCGCACGCGAACTCGCACGCGAACTCGCACGCGACCGCGACCGCGCTGGCCCATGAGGAGCTGCCCGCGCTGACCGCGGACTTCATCTCTTCCGAAACGGTCTCGGTGCTGCGGGCGCAGATTCCCGATGATCGCGATCAGATCCAGCCCGGCGATCTGGTGCTGCTCATTGTTGAAAACGATCTGGCCTTTGCCCGGTTCCTTCTCGACACCGCGCGGCAGAAGGGCTTCAAGGGCCTGGTCACTTCGCTCGGCGCGGCGGCGCTGGAGCTTACCCGCGAGTACAACCCGCACGCCATGACGCTGGACATCTGCCTGCCCGATATGGCGGGCTGGCGGGTGCTCGACCGGCTCAAAAACGATCTGGAGACCCGGCACATCCCGGTGGCGGTGATCTCCACCGAGGAGTCGCGGCAGCGGGCGCTGAGCGCCGGGGTGCTCGCCTACGTCGTCAAGCCGCTGCAGAGCCAGGAGGCGCTGGAAGGGCTGCTCGATTACCTCAAGGACTTCCTCGTCTCGCCGGTGCGCCGCGTGGCGCTGCTCGACCCCACCCCGGAGCGGCAGCAGCAGCTGACCGAGCTTTTGCGCAGCGAAGAGGTCGAGGTGCGCGCGGTGCACGGCAGCGCGGAGCTCGTGCCGCTCATCCAGGCGCGCGCGCTCGACTGCCTGATCACCGGGCCCGAGCCGTTCACGCTCGACCCCGAGGTCCTGGAGGCACTGAGCGGCCCGCTGATGCTGGCGCTGCCGCTATTTGTCTACAAACCTGGGCAGCCTGATGACCCCGGCGCCGCCGAGCCGAACCTGCGCAAAGACGCCGGCTGGCGGGCGCTGTCCGAGGTGTTCACCCTGCGGTCCATCCGCTCCCCCGAGCAGCTGCTCGATCAGGTGGCGCTGGTGCTGCACCGAAACCTCGCCAAGATGGCCGAGGAGTCGCGGCGGCTCTTGCACACCCTGCAGCAGACCGACCCGGTCCTGCGCAACCGCAAGATCCTGATTGTCGATGACGACATCCGCAACATCTTCGCCCTGTCCACCGTGCTGGAGGATCACGACGTGCTGGTCTGCTCGGCCGGCAACGGCCGCGACGCCATCGAGATCCTGCAGAAGACCGCCGACATCGACATTGTGCTGATGGACATCATGATGCCCGAGATGGACGGCTTTGAGACCATGCGCGAGATCCGCAAGATCCCCTCGCTCAAGAACCTGCCGATCATCGCCGTGACCGCCAAGGCGATGAAGGGCGACCGCGAGCGCTGCATCGAAGCGGGCGCCTGGGACTATTTATCCAAGCCCGTGGACACCGAGCAGATGCTCACCGTGCTGCGCGCCTGGCTGCACCGCTGAACGAAGGCTGAGAAGTCCAAAGGAATGATGCACAGGACGAACAAAAGAGCGTGATGACCGACGACAGCAAAGTCAACATCCTGGTGGTCGACGACCTGCCGGAGAAGCGCCTGGTCATGGAGTCGATCCTCGGCGAGCTCGGTGAGAACGTCATCATCGCCCGCTCGGGCGAGGAGGCGCTCTTGCAGGTGCTGCGGCACGACTTCGCGGTCATCCTGCTCGATGTCAACATGCCGTCGCTCGATGGCTACGAGACCGCGGCGCTCATCCGCAAGCGGCGCCGCTCGGCGCACACGCCGATCATCTTCATCACCGGCTATGCCGACGAGCTGCATAAGGCGCAGGGCTACTCGCTCGGCGCGGTCGACTACGTGCTGTCTCCGGTCAACCCCGACATGCTGCGCACCAAGGTGCGCGTCTTCGTCGAGCTATTCCGCATGGCCGAGCAGGCCAAGCGGCACGCCGATGAGCGCGTCGCCCTCATGCAGGAGCAGGCGGCGCGCATGGCGGCCGAGGCGGCGCACCGCCAGTCGTCGTTTCTCGCCGAGACCAGCGCCACGCTCGCCCATTCTTTGGATCATGAGGCGACCGTGCGCGGCATGGCGCGGCAGTCGGTGCCGTTTCTGGCCGACCTCAGCGCGGTGACGCTCACCGAGGCCGGCAGCCCCGCCGCGCGCACCGAGGTGGCCTTCGCCCAGCCCGACCGCGACGAGCTCGGCACCGCGACGCTGGAGACCGGCAGCCTGCCGCGCCTGGTCCGCACCGCGATTGCGCGCGTGCTCGACTCGGCGGTGATCGAGCGCATCGACCGCTTCGCCGACTTCGGCACCGCCTCGACCCACCTGCGGCCCGCGGGCGAGGCGCCGTCGGCGGTGGGCATCGCGGTGCAGCTCGGCTCGGCGCTGGTGCTGCCGCTGCGTGCCCGCAACCAGGTGCTTGGCTGCCTGACCCTGGTGATGGGTCACTCGGGCCGCAGCTTCGGTCCCGCCGAGACGCTGCTGGCCCAGGACATGGCCGGCCGGGCGGCGATCTTTTTAGACAACGCGCGCCTGTACCGCGACATCCAGGAGTCCGACGCGCGCAAGAACGAGTTCCTCGCCATGCTCGCCCACGAGCTGCGCAATCCCCTGGCCGCCATCCAGGGCGCCAATTACGTGCTGCGCATCTCGGAGCAGACCCCCGACAAGATCGCCTGGGCGCAGGCCATCATCGACCGCCAGGTCAGCCAGCTGGTGCGCCTGGTGGACGACCTGCTCGATGTGGCACGCATCACCCAGGGCAAGATCCGGCTGCAGCTGGAGCCGGTCGAGATCACCGCCGTCATCGAGCTGGCCAAGGAGCTCTCCGGCCCGCTCATCACCGCGCGCCGCCACCGCCTGGTGGTCGCCCCTCCCGCCGCCCCGCTGTGGGTGCGCGGTGATGTCACGCGCCTGGCGCAGGTGCTGGCGAACCTCCTCAACAACGCCGCCAAGTACACCGATGAAGGGGGCCTCATCCAGCTGCACATCGAGAGCGAGCCCAAATGGGTGCTGCTGCGCGTGCGCGACAACGGCATCGGCATCTCGCCCGAGATCGTGCAGAGCATCTTCGATCTGTTCACCCAGGCCACCCGCTCGCTCGACCGCGCCCAAGGGGGCCTGGGCATCGGCCTGACCCTGGTGCGGCACCTGGTCGGCATGCACGGCGGCAGCGTCAGCGTGCGCAGCGGAGGCCTTGGCCAGGGCAGCGAGTTTGTCGTCCGCCTGCCGCGGCTGCCCGACCCGCCCGCGATGCGCAGCTCCGGCGGCGCCGCAGCCACCGCGCCCCGCCCGCCGCGCCGCGTGCTGGTGGTCGATGACAACCAGGACGTCGCCGACAGCCTGCTCATCATCCTGCAGCAGCAAGGCCACGAAGTGCGCGCCGCCCACGATGGCCTGACCGCCCTCAAGCTCGCCGAGAGCTACAAGCCCGAGGTAGTCCTGCTCGACATCGGCCTGCCCGGCCTTGACGGCTACGAAGTCGCCCGCCGCCTGCGCGCCCTGCCCGAGCTGCACGGCGCCCTGCTCATCGCCCTGACCGGCTACGGCCAGTCCGACGCCCGCCGCCGCGCCCTGGACGCCGGCTTCGACGTCCACCTGGTCAAGCCCGTCGATCCTCAGACTTTAACCGACTTGAT
>DAOMZC010000652.1:0-4240 GCA_035437965.1 Pseudomonadota bacterium | reverse complement strand
TCCGGACGTGGTTTTTGGAATGAACCTCTCCTTGATCGTCCAGCCGACGCTCACATCGTCGCCGGGGTGCAGCGACCGCGCATCGGCGAGCCGCACCACCGGCGAGCGCGCCTCCCCATCGGCCGCCAGCGCCAGCTGTGCCCCCGCGGTGAGCTTGCCGCGCACGGTCAGGTGGGCCGCGTAGCTCATGCCCTGCACGCGGGTAAAGAACACAAAGGTCTGCTCCGGCCCCGCCCCCCGCACCACCACGCCCGAGCGGTCCACGGTGAGCACGCCGTCGCAGCGGTAGCGCCCGGCGGGCAGCAGCACGACCCCGCCGCCCGCCGCCCCCGCCGCATCGATCGCCGCCTGAATCGCCGCCGTAGAGTCCCTGCCCGCCGTGGGATCCGCCCCGTAATCGACCACGCTCAGCAGCGGTCCGCCCGGCGCCGTCGGCAGCTCCTCTTCGCCGTTTCTATAGCCGGCGTAAGAGAAGTCGGGCAGCAAGCGTCCCTGGCCGTCTGCAAGCCCTGGGGTCCAGTCGGGCGGATACAGGCGGCTGCGCAGCGGACCGCCGGCATCCGGCGCCGTCCCCGCATCGGGTACGAGCGGCGCGACCACGTCCGCGGGCACCGGCCGGCACCCGAGCGCGAGCCCGACCAGGAGCCCGAGACCGCCCAGACTCCCCGACCTTGCAGAGCGCGAAGCCAGTCGCCGCATCAGCGACTTTTACCGCGGGCGCGGCCGAGAATGCCACCCGTACCTTGCGACTCGCCCCCGTGTGGCTCGCGAGCGCTCAGGGGTCAGGTGCGGGTCAGCTTGCCGCGCACGAACTCGATGTGCTCGCGCAGGCCGTACAGGTGCTCGGAGTACTCGAGCGGGACCTTCATGTGGTTGACCCGCTCCTCGATGACGTCGAGCTCGCGCAGGTGCTCGGCGTACTTGTCGCGATCGGTCTCGGCCTTCATCTGCGTCTCCAGGTACTTGAGCTCCCCGTAGCGCTTGTAGATCCCCGACTTGATCCACCAGTCGCGCATCCGCGGGACGCTGCGGAAAAGCGGAAACAGCAGCGCCAGCAGCGGGATCACCACGTGGATGAAGCGCTCCGTGAGGTTGGCGACCCAGAACGGCAGGTAGCGCAGCCAGAACCGCTCGCCCGACTTGTAGAAGCGCTTGGCCTCGGGGCTGATGCGGAAGTCGTAGTCCTTGTCGACCGGGAACTCGCCCTTTTTCTCGAAGAATCCGGGCTCGGCGTGGGTCTCGGTGGCCGCCAGGAGGAGCAGGTCGATGAGCGCCGGGTGCAGGCCGGGGCGGGCGACCAGCGTCGCGGTGGAGGCGACAAGGTGGACATCCTGTTCGGGCAGGTTGGTCTGCAGGTCGATGGCGCCGTGCGGCAGCACCAGGTGGTTGAGGAACGGCAGCTGGCGGGTGATCGCCTCGGCCTGATCGGCGCTCATCAGGCGCAGGTTGGGGTCGGCGAGCATCGGCTTTATCAGGTCGTCGTCGGCCGTGGTGAGGAAGAAGCCGGCGTCGATCTCGCCGCGGCGCAGGGCCTGCACGGCCTCGACGTAGCTCAGGTAGAGGAGCCGACTGTTGCTGCCGTCGACGCCGCTCGCCTTCAGGATGCGCACCGCCAGCGCCTGGGTGCCGCCGCCCGGCTCCCCGATGGCGAGCCGCTTGCCGACGAGCTGGGCGAAGCGGCTGAGCTCGGGCTGACCGTGCCGCCGCGGATAAAAGACCCACAGCGGCTCGTAGTACAGGCTGCCGAGCGCGACCAGGCTCGACTCCTCGTCGCTGTCATCCAGCCCGTCCTGCACGAAGGCGACATCGACATCGGACTTCGGATCTTTGAGCAGCCGCAGGTTCTGCACCGTCCCGCTCGACGGGCGGATGACGAGCTCGACGCCGCTCTTTTTGATGATGCTGCGGTACAGCGCGGCGTAGGTCTGGTAGTCGCCCTCGTCGGCGCCGGTCGAGATGATGATGCGGTTCGGCGGCGCCGGGTTGGCGTAGCGGCGGGCGACGAGCAGCGCGGCCCCGAGGATCACCAGGTAGGCGGCAAGCGCCAGCCAGTTTATCTTGCTCGACAAGCCGCGGCGCTTTGCTCCCATGGCAGACCCCCCCGAGCCCGGCGCCCATGTTACACCTTTTACCTTCTTGCCGGGCGGCGCCGCGGCAGGCTCGACCCGGCCGCGGCGGTGGTAAAATGCCGCGCAGACGACTTCCAGAGGGCTACGACAGATGACCGGATTCACCTACCAGGACATCATCCCGCTTGGCCACGACGCGACGCCGATGCGCCTTCTCACGCGCGACTTCGTGTCGACCTTCGAGGCGGCGGGGCGGCGCTTCGTTGCCGTGCAGCCCGAGGCGCTGACCCTTTTGGCGCGCGAGGCGATGCGCGACATCGCGCACCTGCTGCGGCCGGGGCACCTCGGGCAGCTCGCGAGCATCCTGCAGGATCCGGAGGCGAGCGCCAACGATCGGTTCGTCGCCCTGGAGCTCCTGCACAACGCCAACGTCGCCGCCGGCGGGGTCCTGCCGTCGTGCCAGGACACCGGCACCGCGATCGTCATGGGCAAAAAGGGCCAGCTCGTGTTCACCGGCGGCGGCGACGAGGCGGCGCTGGCCCGCGGCATCTACGAGACGTTCCACAGCACCAACCTCCGCTACTCGCAGCTGGCGCCGCTCGACATGTACCGCGAGAAGAACACCGGCGACAACCTGCCGGCGCAGATCGAGATCTACGCCACCGACGGTGACGCCTACAAGTTCCTGTTCATGGCCAAGGGCGGCGGGAGCGCCAACAAGAGCTACCTGTACCAGGAGACCAAGGCGCTGTTGAACCCGGACAGCCTGCTCAAGTTCATCGACGAGAAGCTGCGGGGCCTCGGCACCGCGGCGTGCCCGCCCTACCACCTGGCGATCGTCGTCGGCGGCACCAGCGCCGAGTACGCGCTTAAAGTGGCCAAGCTGGCCAGCGCCCGCTACCTCGACACCCTGCCGGGCAGCGGCAACGACCGCGGGCGCGGCTTCCGCGATCACGAGCTTGAGGCCAAGGTCCTGCAGCTGGCGCAGAAGACCGGCATCGGCGCGCAGTTCGGCGGCAAGTACTTCTGCCACGACGTGCGGGTCATCCGCCTGCCGCGCCACGGAGCGAGCTGCCCGGTGGCGATCGCGGTCTCGTGCAGCGCCGACCGCCAGGCCGTGGGCAAGATCACCGCCGAGGGCGTCTTTTTGGAGGAGCTCGAGCGCGACCCGGCCAAGTACCTGCCCGACCCCACCGCGCAGCAGCTCTCGGGCGAGGTCGTGCACATCGATCTGAACCAGCCGATGAGCGTCATCCGCCAGACCCTGTCGCGCTACCCGATCCGCACCCGGCTGTCGCTGACCGGCCCGATGATCGTCGCCCGGGACATCGCTCACGCCAAGCTCAAGGAGCGCCTGGACCGCGGCGAGGGCCTGCCCGAGTACATCAAGCAGCACATGGTCTATTACGCCGGTCCGGCCAAGACCCCCGAGGGTTACGCCTCGGGCTCGTTCGGGCCGACCACCGCCGGGCGCATGGACAGCTACGTCGACCTGTTCCAGGAAAACGGCGGCAGCTACGTCATGCTCGCCAAGGGCAACCGCAGTAAGGCGGTGACCGCGGCGTGCAAGAAGCACGGCGGGTTCTACCTCGGGTCGATCGGCGGGCAGGGGGCGCGGCTGGCCAAGGACTGCATCACCAAGCTGGAGGTGCTCGAGTACTCGGAGCTTGGCATGGAGGCGGTGTGGAAGGTCGAGATGAAGGACTTCCCGGCGTTCCTGGTCGTCGACGATAAGGGGAACGACTTCTTCGCCAGCCTGACCGCTCCGGCGAGCGCCGGCGCCGGTCCGCGGCTGCCAGTCGCCGGCTGAGCCAAGCGCAGCAGTGCTTCCGAACCTGCGGAGCGCTACACCGAGTACCCGCGAAGAGGTAGACAGCCGGGTTCGGAAGTGGCCAGACTCGCGGGAATGAAGCCCCCCTTCCGACCGCAAGGCGACCTGGCCGCAGACGAGCTTTTGGACGAGCCGCTCCCGGGCTGCCGACCACCGGACAGCCTCGCGCAGCGGCGAGTCCTGGGGCGAGCCTGCGGGCCGGGCGCGGGTGCCGGCAGGGTTTCACCGCTGGCGATCGGTCGCGGGCCGCGGCGCGGCGCGGCTCGGCAAGGGCTCGCCCGGCGCTGCGTTGCCCCGCTGGTGATGGGTTGCCGGCCGCGGCGCGGCGCGGCGCGGCTCG
>DAOMZC010000651.1:0-4260 GCA_035437965.1 Pseudomonadota bacterium | reverse complement strand
CAGCGCCCGGGTGGCCGCGCGCAGCGAGCGCCGCGGCTCGCACGCCGCCGCGCACAGCCACAGCGAAAGCGCCGCCAGCGCCACCGCCGTGGTCTCGGTCATGATGCTGCCGCTGTACGCCATCACCGTCGGATGCAGCAGGTACGCCACCAGCGCCAGCGCCGCCACCAGCCGCCCCGCCAGCACGCGGCCCAGCAGATAGACGCACAGCGCCGCGCCGAGATCGATGAGCCACTGCACATGCTTGGTCCGCTCGAAAAACGGCGTGTAGTCCTTCTCGTCCTGCGTCCCCAGCGCGGCGAGGAGCAGCGGATAACCTGGAGGCCGGCAGCGCCCCGGCGGCGGCGCGCTCGGGCGAATCGGGTACCAGGGCGGCAGCCGGAAGCCGTAGCGATGGTGCTGCCGTAGCTCGTCCGCGGCGCTCGTATACGCGTAGCTGTCGGCTCCGGCGAACAGAAAGCCCTCGGTCATCCAGGCGCGCCCATACAGGCCCAGCAGCAGCGCCACGACGACCAGGACCCCCTCCACCCATCCCCACGGGCGAGCGAGCGGTCGGGCAGCGACCTGTGAGGGCGACGGCGTCATGCGGCTGGCAACTGGCCGCGACCCTACCAGCCCGCCTCCAGCCAGGCAACGCCCTTTGGTCGGGAGCCGCGACGCTGGTGGGAGGCTGGGGAGGAACGCCGCCGCGGCTCCCAGCAGCGAAACCCGCTCCGTCGCGCAGCTCGGTCTGGCCGGGCGCCCGCGCCAACTCCGAGCGCGTAGATGTCGGCGCGCGCATCGACGTCAGCGCTGTCACGGACCTGCTCGGGCGCCATATACGCCGGCGTGCCCATGATGTCGCCGCAGCGGGTCGCCAGCACGTCCTGGTCCTGGCTGATGTGGATGTTGTTGATGTCGACGCCCCCCTCGCGCGCAGTGTGGATCTTGGCGACCCTGAGGTCGCTCCCGGGAGGAAGCGGGTTCCAGTCGTTCCGCAGCGCCGCGAATTGTCCGCAAGATCACTGACTTAGCTGTGGAACGATTCCGCCGGCGGGGTCGGCGGCGGGGCCTTGGTCGCCTTGGGCCGCAGCCGATCGGTCACTACATAGAACGCCGGCACGACGAGCAGGCTAAGCAGGGTCGAGACGACCAGCCCGCCGAGCACCGCCGCGGCCATCGGGCTGCGCGTCTCGGTCCCCGGGCCGATGCCGAGCACCGGCGGCACCGCGGCCATCATCGTCGCGATCGTGGTCATCAGGATCGGCCGCAGCCGCAGCGGCCCGGCCTTGCGCATCGCCGACCGCGCATCGAGCCCCTCATGCTCGCGCACCTGATTCGCGTACTCGACCAGCAGGATCGAGTTCTTCTTGACGATTCCCATCAGCAGCAGCACCCCGATCATGCTGAAGACGTTGAGCGTCTTGCCGCTGATGAGGAGCCCCAGCGCCGCGCCCGACAGCGCCAGCGGCAGGATGGTGAGCACGGTGACCGGGTGCAGGAACGAGTTGAACTGGCTGGCGAGCACCATGTACGCCACCAGAATTCCCAGCGCCATCGCGAACAGCAGCCCGCGCGTCGTCTCGTCGAGCTGCGAGGCCTGGCCGCTCGCGACGGTGCGGTAGCCGAGCGGCAGATCCTTGGCGAGCTCGCTGACGCGGCCCATGGCCTCGGCCTGCGAGTGGCCCGGCGCGACGTTGCCGGAGATTCCGATCGCGCGCTCGCGATCGACGCGGCTTATCGCCTGCAGCACGGACACTTCCTTCTGCGTAACGACCAGCGACAGCGGGATCATGTCGCCGCTCTGGGCGCGCACGCGGATGGCGCCGATGTCCTCGGGGCGCGAGCGCTGGGCGGCAAGCAGCCGCATGCGGATGTCGATGCGCCGGCCCTGCGTCGAGAACTTGCCGACGATGTTGCCGCCGACGAGCGCGCTGACCGTGCTGGCCAGGTCGCTCACCGAAACGCCGATGTCGGTAGCGCGGCGGCGGTCGGGCAGGATCTGCACCTCGGGAGCGCCGACCCGGTAGTCGGTCACCAGGTCCGTCACCAGGCCGCTCCGCTCGAGCTCCTCCTTGAGCTTCAGCGACTCGGCAACCAGCGTATCCCAGTCCGCCCCGCGCACCGAGAAGTCGACCGGATAGCCCTTCTGGACGCCGAAGCTCTGCTGCGACGGGTCCTGCACCGAGGCGCGGATGCCGGCGATCGCCGACAGGTCGCGGCGCAGCTCGCCGGCCAGCTCCTGCGCCGACAGCTTGCGCCGGTTGCGCGGCACCAGCGTGAGGGTCATCGACCCCTGGGAGCCCGACAGCGTGGTCAGGATGCGCGCGACCTCGGGCCGCTTGGCCAGCCGCTGCTCGGCCCTGGCGAGAAGCGGGCCGGCCTCGATGACGCTGGTGCCGGTCTCGGTCTGGATGCGCACGTTGAGCCGGCTCTGATCCTGCGACGGCACGAACTCGGTGCGAATAAAGGACACCGAGCCCGCCGACAGCGCCAGCAGGATCAGCGAGCCGATAAGGAGCTTCCACGGGTTGGCCAGCCCGCGGCCGAGGACCCGCTCGTAGCCGCGCTCCAGCGCCGCGAAGGCGCGATCCACCGCCTGGCCGAGCCGCCCGCGCCCGACCCGCGAGGTGGACAGGATCTGGGCGCAGCGCGCCGGCGCCAGGGTGATCGCCTCGAAGTACGAGAGCATCACCGCCACCGACAGCGTCACCCCGAACTGGAAGAAGAAGCGCCCGATGACGCCCTCCATGAAGATGACCGGCAGGAAGATCGCCACTACCGCCACCGTGGCCGCCAGCGCGGCGAAGGTGATCTCCTTGGTCCCGTCGGCCGCGGCGGCGACACGCGACTTGCCCATCTCGGCGTGGCGGTAGATGTTCTCCATCACCATCACCGCGTCATCGACGACCAGCCCCACGGCGAGCGACAGCCCGAGCAGGGTGAAGGTGTTGAGCGTGAAGCCCAGGAAATAGACCACCGCCACCGTGCCGAGCAGCGACATCGGAATCGCCAGCACCACGTTGAGGGTGCTTGACAGCGAGCCGAGGAACAGCCAGCACACCAGCGCCGTGAGGACGAGCGCCAGCCCGAGCTCCAGCTCGATCTCGTGGACCGACTCCTCGATGAACGTCGTGGTGTCGAACAGGACCTCGACCTGCATGCCCGCGGGCAGGCTGCGCTGGATCGCGGCGACCCGCTCGCGCACCGCCGTGGCGACCGCGACCGCGTTGGTGCCGCGCTGCTTCAGCACCCCCAGCGCCTGCAGCGGCACGCCATCGAGCCGGGCGATCGAGGTCACGTCCTCGAAGCCGTCCTCGATGAGCGCGACGTCCTCCAGGTAGACCGGGGTGTTCTTGACCCGGCGCACGACCAGCTTGCGCAGCGCCTCCAGATCGAAAGCCTCGCCGAGGAGCCGGACGTTGAGCTGGCGCCCGCCGGCCTCGAGCTGCCCGCCGGGGACCTCGACGTGCTCGCGGCGGATCGAGTCGATTACGTCGGTGGCGACCACGCCCTTTTCCGCCAGGCGGCTCTCATCGAGCCAGATGCGGACGTTGCGGTCCAGCGAGCCGTTGAGGGTGATCTGCCCCACCCCGGGCACCGTCTGCAGCTTCTCCTGCACCTGGTAGCGCGCGACATCGGAGAGCAGCTGCCGCGAGAACGGGCCCGACACGCCCACGGTCAGGATCGGCGTGTCGTCGGGGTTGGACTTCGAGACGGTGGCCGCCGGCACGTCGCGCGGCAGCTGGCGCTGCGCCTGCGCGACCTTGGCCTGCACGTCCTGGAGGGCGAGATCGACGTTGCGCGAGATATCGAAGAGCGCCGTGATGCGCGCCGAGCCCTGGCGGGCCGTCGACGAGATTTCCTTGATGCCCTCGACCTGGGCCATCGCCTGCTCCAGCGGCTCGATGATCTCGCGCTCGACCGCGGTCGGGGACGCGCCGGGCCAGGACAGGCTGACGCTGATGTTGGGGTAGTCGACGTCGGGGTACTGGCTGATGCCGATGCGCGAGACGGCGACGATCCCGAACAGGACCGTGCTGGCCATCATCATCCAGGCGAAGACCGGGTTGCGAATTGAGACGTCGGTGATGTTCATTGCGCCGACCCTGCCGGCACCGCGCTTACCGGGGCTGCCGGGGCCGCCGAGGCTGGCGGGATTGCCGGGGCCGCCGAGGCTGGCGGGGTCGCCGGCCTGCGACCAGGCTCTTGCAGGCGGGCGTCGCCGGGAGCTGCTCGACTCGCTTCTTGCGGTCGCTCGCCGCCGGGAGCTACGCGACC
>DAOMZC010000650.1:0-4282 GCA_035437965.1 Pseudomonadota bacterium | reverse complement strand
CGGTCGCCAAGCCGGAAGGCGACAAGGCGCCGACCCGTGACAGCAAGGCGACAGCTGACAAGACCGCTGCCGGGGCGTCGCCGGCGATCACGCCGCCCGACCGCCCGGCGAGCCGCCTGCGCACCGCGGCCTGGGTCACGGTGGCGCTGGCGATTGCGCTCGGGACCAGCGGCGCCATCGTCGGCCTCGGCGCCCAGGATCGCGCCGACGAGCTGCGCCGCCGCACCACCCTGCTCGTCGGGACCCAGCCGCCGATCTACGACGCCGGCCAGGCCGAGGCCTACACGACCCTGACCAGCGAGGGCAACGCCTACAACACGGCCGCCATCGCGCTGCTCAGCACCGCGGGCGCGGTGGCGGTGACCGCCGGGATCCTGTTCATCGCCGACCACCTGCGCCGCCCCAAGGCCGAGCCCAAGAAGGGCGGCTGGGCGCTCGCGCCAACTATATTTTCAACGCCGGGGCCGGCGCTCGGGCCCCGCGGGCTCGCGACGGGCGCGCTGGCTGGCGGCGGGCTCGTCGCCGGGGGGAGCTTCTGATGGCCAAGGTATCTGCCAAGGGCTGGATCCTGCTGTCGACCGGCGCCGCGCTGGGGGCGGCCCTGGCGCTGGCGCGCTGCTTCTCGCCCGAGCTCCCCACGTGCGCCTATATCTGCAACAAGACCGAGCCGCGCTGCCCCGAGCAGTACGAGTGCCGCGACGACTGCTACTGCCACCTCAAGGGCTCGGTCGAGGCGTGCGACTTCCCGCAGGACATGAACGGCTGCGACCTGGCCTCACCGCCGCCCGATCTGGCAGCGCCGCGCCCGGACCAGGCGACTCCCCCCGATCAGTCGACGAGCGATAGCGCCAGCACCGATTAGGCTCGCGCCGCCCGGAGCACCGCTGCCCGCCGGGGCTCGCTTGGGCTCCGGCGCGGTCGCCGCCACGAACACGCCGCGCTGGGGCAATGCGGTCCGCCGACCGCCGGGGCTCGATTGGAGCCCGGCGCGGTCGCCACCACGAACACCGCCGCGCAGCCGGGGCAATGAAGTCCGCCGCCGCCACAGCTCGATTGGCGCGGACCCCGACGCGCTGGCAGGGGGCGGAGCCGGCGCTATTTGAGGAGCTGCTTGCCGCGCAGGTAGGGCTGTAGGACCTTGGGGACGCGCACCGAGCCGTCGGCGTTCTGGTAGTTCTCGAGCACCGCGATCACCGTGCGCGGCAGCGCCAGGCCGGAGCCGTTGAGGGTGTGGACGAAGCGCGGCTTGTCTTTTTTGCCGCCGCTCTCGCCGCGGAAGCGGATCTGCGCCCGCCGGGCCTGGAAGTCGCCGAAGTTGCTGCACGAGGAGACCTCGAGCCACTCGTTGACGCCGGGGGAGAAGACCTCGAGGTCGAACTTCTCGCAGGCGGCGAACGACAGGTCGCCGGTGCACATCTGCACCACCCGGTAGGGCAGCTCGAGGCCGCGCAGGATCGCCTCGGCGTCGGCGAGGAGGCCCCGCAGGGCGGCGGCGCTGTCCTCGGGGCGGACGAACTGCACCATCTCGACCTTGTCGAACTGGTGGCCGCGCTTCATGCCGCGGGTGTCGCGGCCGGCGGCCAGCTGCTCGCGGCGGAAGCAGGCGCTGTAGGCGACGTGGCGCAGCGGCAGCTTGTCGCCGTCGAGGATCTCGTCGCGGTACAGGTTGGTGACCGGGACCTCGGCGGTGGGGATGAAGTAGAAGTCCTCCTCGGCGTCGCGGTACAGGTTGTCGCCGAACTTGGGCAGCTGCGCGGTGCCGTACAGGCACTGCTGCTTGACCATGTACGGCGGGTAGATTTCGCTGTAGCCCTGGTCGACGTGGACGTCGATCATCCAGCTGATCAGCGCCCGCTGCAGCGCCGCCCCGGCGCCCTTGAGGACGTAGAACCGCGAGCCCGAGATCTTCACCCCGCGCTCGAAGTCGATGATGCCGAGCGCCTCGCCGATCTCCCAGTGCGGCCGCGGCGTGAAGTCGAACTTGTAGGGCTCGCCCTCGGTGCGGGCGACCAGGTTCTCGGCGTCGGTGCGGCCGGTGGGGACCCCTTCGGCGGGGAGGTTCGGCAGCTGCAGGAGGAGCTTGTCGAGCTCTCCCTCGACCTCGGCGAGCTGGGCGTCCAGGCCAGCGATCTCCTGCTTGACCGCGTCCATCTCCTTGATCGCGCTGGCGCGCTTGGCCTCGTCCTTCTCGCGCCCGATGGCCTGCGAGGCGGTGTTGCGGCGCGCCTTCAGCTCGTCGGCGCGCCCGCCGAGCTGGCGGCGGCGGCTGTCCAGCTCCAGGGCCTGCTCGAAGAGCGCCGCGGCCGCGTCATCAAAGAGCCGCTGGCGGTAGATCTGCAGCACTTTTTCGGGCTGTTCACGCAGGTTTTTCACGTCGAGCATGGGAGGCATTTTTCCCTTCGCAGCGACGCGGTGTCAAGTTCCGCCGGCGGCCGCCGCGACCTCCTTCCCGGCAGCCTGTCGCTGGCGGCGATTTCGTGACACTCTTGGGCCCAGCCGCCACTCCCGGCACGGAGCCCGCGATGAAAGTCCTGACCTCGACCTCTGCCACCTCTCCGCTTGCGTTTGTCGAGATTGCCGAGCCCAAGCTCAAGGCGAAGGAGGTCCGCGTCGCGGTGCGGGCGGTGGGCGTCAACCCGGTCGACTGGAAGATGCGGCAGGGGGACCTGCTCGGCGTCGCTCAGCGTATCCTCGGTCCGTCGGGGCCGCTCGTCTGCGGGGTCGACTTTGCCGGCGAGGTGACGGCGGTGGGAGAGGCGGTGACCGACCTCAAGGTGGGCGATCGGGTGGTCGGCGGGACCGATTTCTCGCGGCGCCAGTACGGCAGCTACGCGACGCAGGTGCAGGTGGGCGCCGATCAGGTGGCGGTGCTGCCGGCGGGGGTCGCCTTCGCTGAGGCGGCGTGCCTGCCGGTGGCCGGGGTGACGGCGTGGCTGTCGCTCATCAAGCTCGGCCGGCTCGATCGCCGGCCGGAGCCGCGGGTGCTGGTCCTCAACGCGGCCGGGGGCGTCGGTCACTTCGCGGTGCAGCTGGCGCGCCTTCACGGCGCGGTGGCGGTGGGCGTGTGCTCGGCGCGCAACGTGCCCCTGGTCGAGCGGCTGGGCAACGTCGCCATCGACTACGGCAAGGGCGATGTCGCCGCCGCCGCCGCTGCCCACGGGCCCTATGACGTGATCGTCGATGCTGCAGGCTCGGCGGCGTACCCGATTGCGATGTGCCGCAAGCTGCTCAAAAAGGGCGGCGTCCACGTGCTGGTGATGCCGCGGCCGCGCGACTACCCCTGCCTCGCCCTGCCGGGGCCGGTCAAGACCGTGCTCGGCCGCCCCGACCGCGCCACGCTGGAGCCGCTGGTCGCCGAGCTCGCCGCCGGTCGGCTGGAGGTGGTGATCGCCGAGCGCATCCCGCTCGCCGAGGCCGAGCGCGCGCACCAGATTTCGCGCGCCGGCAAGGTCGTCGGCAAGCTGGTGCTGGTGGCGTAAGCGGCGGCGCGGTCAGGTCCGGTACATGCTGCGCATCGTCTTGCCCATGAACCGGACGGCGGCGCGCCGGGGCAGCAGGCGGCCGAGGAAGAACGCGGCGAGGCCGTTGACAAAGCCCGGGACGATCGTCGGCTGGCGGCCGAGCGCCTGCAGGGCGGCGCGCACCACCGGGCCGGTCTCGCCGACGATGCCGTCGCCGCTCTGCGGTCGCGAGCGCTCGTAGCCGGGGGTGCGGGTGGCGCCGGCGCGGCAGCCGACGACGTCGATGCCCAGGTGCCGGAGCTCCTCCCACAGCCCCTCGGCCAGGATCAGGTCGAACGCCTTGGTCGCGGCGTAGGTCGCCACCAGCGGCACCCCCTGCCCCGACGCCAGCGAGCCCATGAGGATGATCCCGCCGCGCCGCCGCGCCGCCATCTGCCGCCCGAGGACGTGGCTCAAGATCACCGGGCCGCGGCAGTTGACCTCGATCGAGCGCAGCTGGCTGGCGAGCTCCTGATCGAGGAACTCGCCGAGGCCGGAGTGGGCGGCGTTGTAGACGAGCAGGCCGATCTCGAGGTCGGCGGTCGCGGCCTTGAGCTGCGCCTCCAGATCGGCGGCGGCCAGATCGATGACGACGACGCGGGCCTTTACCGGGTAGCGCTGCATCAGCTCGGCCGCGAGCGCTTCCAGGGGCTCGGCGCGGCGCGACGGCAGCACGACCGACAGGCCGCGCGCCGCCAGCTGGCGGGCGAACTCGGCGCCCAGGCCCTCGGAGGCGCCGGCCACCAGCGCCCACGGACCGTAGTGCTTTTGAAACTCGCGCG
>DAOMZC010000649.1:0-4283 GCA_035437965.1 Pseudomonadota bacterium | reverse complement strand
TCCTGCTGGGCAGCGGGACGCTGCTGGCCGCGATCTCGCTGCTGCTGTGGCGGCGCCTGCCGCGGCTGTGATCCCGGGGGCTCGGGCGGGCCTTCTCGCTGCTCCTGGCGGCACCTGCCGCGGCTGTGAACGAACCCCCGGCTCGGGCTCGGATCTCCGGCCAGCCTTCTGGGCAGGCACGGCGCGCCGGTCGGCAGCCTGGGCCCTATTGACGCCCGGTCCGCGCTGGCGCAAGTTTGCTTGCAGGTTGCAAGCTAGCTGCCCTAGAGCACGTTATGATTCATGGACCGCAGTCACGGCGCCGCAGAACCTGCCGCGACGCGGTCTCCCGAGTCGGATTCGATGATGCAGCACCAGGGTCTCGCCTCTCGCACGGGGTCAACGTCGATCGGTCTTGTCCGCGAGCTTGGGCTTGCGCTGGCGCTGCTGCCGGTCTCCGGGTGCCTCATCCCGCTGCCGCTGGAGCAGCAGAACAGCGTCGACGGCGGCCAGCTGCTGGTGGTGACCGGCGCGATGCCCAAGTTCGGCTCGCAGGTGGCGCTGATGAACACCATGCCGTTCAGCTACCAGATCGACGTCATCTCCGACAGCGCGAGCCTCGCCGGGCGGCTGTACCTGCAGGTCAACGGCAGCTGCTGCGACCTCAAGCTCGACGACTCCAACGTGACCCGCTTCAAGAGCCAGGCGCAGGTGACCCCCCTGGCGCAGGGAAACAACCTTTACACGGTCGAGTTCAATAACCCGGTGGTCCCCTGCAGTGAGGGGCTACCGGCGGGCTCTACCGTTTATGTCGTACCGGTCCTCGCTTCTGGCGGCTTTAGCCCCGGCCCCAACCCCAACGCCGGCATCTACCCCGACGGCCTGGGCGTGGTCGATCGCAGCCATTACTGGACCGTGAAGTGCCCTTAATTACTGGAAATAGCCTATGCCCACCAAACGCCCCCTCCCTCCCGCGTGCAGAGCCTGGCCCCGGCCAGAGCTCGGCGCGCTTGCTCTACTTCTAGCGCTCGCCGCCGGCTGTGACTCCGAGAGCGCCGGCATTCCCGTGGCCTGCAGCGGCCCCGACAGCTGCCCGCCGCCGTCCAGCGCGATCGCCTGGGCGGCGCAGATCTGGCCGAGCAGCAGCGACGGCAGTGATCCGCAGCGCCCGCTCGCCCCGCAGGAGATCGGGCAGCTGCGCTTCGACGCCGGCGGCACCGCCGTGCTGCAGTACCGGACCCCGGCCCTCAGCCAGGGCATCGTCACCAACGCCGAGTCGGTCCCGATGGCGCTCCTGCGCGCCCGCGTGCTGGCGCTCTTGCCGACGGTGATCCCCGGGCAGGCCGCCCTCAGCTTCAACACCCTCACCGCCAACCAGCTGCCCGGGCTGTGGTCGCTGCGCATCCCGGTGCCCGAGCACCCGAGCGCCCAGCCCTACCGCTTCTGGGTCGGCTTCGACGACGCCGCCCAGGCCAGCCTCTACCCGCCGGTGTGGCACGATCAGGTGGTGGCCACCGACACCCAGGTCGCCCTCAGCACGCGCGCCGCCGCCGACCTGGCGACGGTGCGCGGGCGCATCACCAACCCGCTCGGCGAGGGGGTGGGCGGGCTGACGGTGCAGGTCGTCGACGCCACCAACCAGATCGTCTCGTCCACGGCGGTCAGCCAGACCGCGGCGGGGGTCTCGCTCGGCAGCTACCAGCTGCTCGTCGATCCGACGCTCAGCGCCGACGCGCAGGCCAACCTGCGGGTGGTGGTGCGGCCGGGCACCGCCAACTCGGCGCTGCCGACGCTGGAGGTCGCCATATCGCCGCCGCGCGCCGGCACTGCGCTCACCGTGGACTTCGCCTTCCCGTCCCAGCGCACCCCGGTGCCGTTCCAGCTGCCGATCCGCGGCCTCGCCGCCAGCGGCACGACCATGGCGGTCGTCGGGGCGCACGTGCAGGCCCAGGTGCAGCTGCAGGATCAGGCGACGCAGAAGCTCGGGGTGCGGGCGACCTATACGACCACCGTCGACACCGACGCCCAGGGCATCGCCAAGCTGACCCTGGTGCCGGCGCCGAGCGGCGGCCCCAACCTGACCTACCAGGTCGCCATCACCAGCCCCACCACCACCCCGTTCTCCAGCATCCAGCAGACGGTCCCGGTCGGGCCCAACGAGGGGCTGCTGGCGGCGGTGTCGCTGCCTCTGCGGGCGCAGCTGCTCGGGCGGCTGCTCGACGCCGATGGCCTGCCGGTGCAGAGCGCCCAGGTCGTCGCCCAGGCGATCGCCGCCGACAGCCCGCCGGCCAGCCCGCCCGGCGCCGCCGCGACCGACACCGTCGGGGCGCAGACGATCACCGACCAGGACGGCCACTTCGCCCTCCACCTGGATCCCGGCGACTACGACCTGGATCTGGTGCCGGTGCCCGGGACGCAGCCGCGCTCTTCGGTGGACAACCAGCGCATCGGCACCGCCGACATCGATCTGGGCGACATCCGGCTGCCACGCCTCACCCTGGGCCGGCTGATCGTCCAGGCCCCCGGCGGCCGGCCGGTGATGGGGACCAAGGTGCGGGTGTTCCAGCTCCCCGACACCACCCCGCGCTACGGGCTGGCCTGCGAGTCGACCCTGCCCTGCTCGCGCGTCGCCAGCCTGCGCGCCGAGGCGTTCACCGACCGCAACGGCCTGGCGCAGTTCCTCCTGCCCGACAGCACGCCGCAGCTCGCCCAGCCGCAGCTGCGCTAGCAGCGCCGCGCTGGCCCGCCCCGGGCCGCCAAGACTGAAGCCACCATCCGGCCGTGCGCCGATAAGGAGACGCCCTTGCGAGCAAATGTAGCCCCTCCCACGGTCCGCCTGGCCCTTTTTGCGCTCATCGGGCTCTGGGGGCTCTTTAGCCTCAGCGCCCTCGGCCAGAGCGCCGCGCCCAAGGCCAAGGAGCCGCCGCGCCCGCGGGTCAAGAAGGTGAACGTCCAGATCCTGTCGACGATGCTCGCCGAGGACGGCATCGGCGAGTGGGGCTTCGCGGCGCTCGTCGAGGTGGACGGCCGGCGGCTGCTGTTCGACACCGGCGCCCGCCCCGACACGGTGCTGCAGAACGCCCGCGAGCTGAAGGTCGACCTGACCCAGGTGACCGACCTCATCCTCAGCCACAACCACGACGACCACACCGGCGGCCTTCTCACCCTGCGGCAGGCGGTCAAGGCGAAGAACCCCGCCGCGCTGTCCCGCGCCCACGTCGGCAAGGGCATCTTCTACAGCCGCCTGCAGGGGACCACCGAGCAGAACCCGATGCTCGTCACCCGGCCCGCCTACGAGGCCACCGGCGGCGTGTTCATCCAGCACGACGGACCGACCGAGCTGTACCCCGGCGTCTACCTGACCGGCCCCGTCCCCCGCCGCTACCCCGAGCGCAACTGGTCAAAGACCTTCAACCTGCGCGCCCCCACCGGCGACACCGAGGACACCATCCCCGAGGATCAGTCGCTGGTCATCGACACCGAGCAGGGCCTGGTCCTCATCTCCGGCTGCGGCCACGCCGGCATCGTCAACACCGTCGAGTACGCGCGCAAAATCGTCCGCCCCGCACCGCTGCACGCGGCGATCGGCGGCTTCCACCTGCTCGACGCCAAGGACGCCACCCTCGACTGGACCGCCGACAAGCTGCGCGAGTTCGGCACCGCCAACTTCGTCGGCGCCCACTGCACCGGCATGGAGGCGGTGTTCCACCTGCGCCAGCGCATGGGCCTTTTGCGTCGCAGCTGCGTGGTCGGCGCTGTGGGCGCGACGTTCGTCCTGGGCGAAGGGATTCACCCCGGCCGGCTCGCCCAGTAGCGGCAGCCCGGAGCCTCGCGCGACCCTTGCAGCAATCCTCGCTTGCGGGGCTTTACTTAGCGCCCGCCCGGCGCATGGCCGTGTTTGAAGGTCCAGGCCACCGCGATCAGCATCGCCGCATGGACAAGGCAGAACCCGATCACGCGGGCGCCGAACCGTCGAACGGCGGGTGACTTGGGCGCGAAGCAGGCGCGGAGCCAGGTGAACATGGAAAGTCTCCTCGTCTATATGACAAGGATACTTGTCTCACACGCCGCTCGCACGTGTCAATGACACTTTACATCGATCCACAAAAAGTTAGAGGGAGCGCTGCCTAGCGCTCCCTCTAACCGCCCCAAAAGGCGCTTCGCACTCGAAAACGAATCCCCCGATTTCGAAGGCGCCCTTAACTGATACCGCCAGAGCGACAGCGGGTTTGTGGGAACCCAGGCCGTCTCCCCAGCGGAGGCCTGTCATGTAACAGCGGCATTTGAGTCGCGCGATGCGACCA
>DAOMZC010000648.1:0-4301 GCA_035437965.1 Pseudomonadota bacterium | reverse complement strand
CCAGCAGCGTCATCGCCAGCGAGGTGCTGCCGGCCGGCACGACGTTCGTTTCCGTCACCGGCGCCACCTGCACCACCCCGGCGGTGGGGGGGACCGGGACGGTGTCCTGCATGCTCGGCGCGCTGGGCGCGGGGGGCTCGACCAGCTTCCAGGTCACCGTCAACATCAACCCGACGGCGACCGGCGCGATCAGCAACGGGAATTACAGCGTGGGCGATGGCGGCTCGCCGCTCATCGGGCCGCTGGTGACGACCACCATCGTTCCCTCCTACCTCATCACCACCAGCGTGACCGGCGGCAACGGGACGATCAGCTGCCAGAGCCCGGTCGCCGCCGGCGCGAGCTCGCTGTGCACGATCGTCCCGGCCCCGGGCTACGGGCTCGCCACCCTGACCCTGGATGGCGTCGATGTCCTGGCCGCGGTCACTGGGAATACCTACACGGTCGCCAATGTGAATGCGGCGCACACAGTGCGCGGAACGTTCGGCGCCGTGGCGCGGTTCAACATCACGGCCAGCGTTCCGGCGGGGAACGGCACGCTCAGCTGCCAGACCCCGGTGACGCTCGGTGGCAGCTCGGTGTGCGTGATCACTCCGGCCGCCGGGTACGCGCTCGCTTCGCTGCTCCTTGATGGCGTCAACGTCACCGCGGGGGTTAACGGCAACACCTACACGATTACCAACGTGATGAGCTCGCGCGCGGTGGTGGCCGCCTTCGCGCCGGCGATGTATGTCATCACCACCAGCGTGCTCGGGGGCAACGGGACGCTGACCTGCATGAACCCGCTCACCAGCGGGGCGAGCTCGGTGTGTACGATCACCCCGGCCGCCGGCTACGGGCTGGCCAATCTGTACCTGGACAACACCGATGTCCTGGCCGGCGTCTCCGGCAATACCTACACGATCGTCAACGTGACCGCGCCGCACCTGTTGCAGGCCATCTTCGCCCGCTCGCTGTACAGCATCACCGCGACCGTCCCCGGCGGCAACGGCACGCTCAGCTGCCAGAGCCCGGTCCTCAGCGGCGCGAGCTCGGTGTGCACCATCACCCCCGCCGCCGGCTACATCCTGTCGGCCCTGAGCCGCGACGGCGTCGATGTGCTGGCGGCGGTCACGAACAATATCTATACGATCGGCAACGTGACCGCGGCGCACGCGGTGCAGGCGACCTTCGCCCCGGCCCTTTACAACATCACCTCCGCCGTGCCCGGGGGCAACGGCACCCTGGTCTGCACGAGTCCCCTCGCCAGCGGCATGAGCTCGGTGTGCACCATCACTCCCGCCGGCGGGTACGGGCTGGCCAGCCTGACCGTCGATGGGAACAGTGTCATCGCGGCGGTGACCAACAACACCTACACGCTGGCCAACGTGACGGCGCCGCACCTTGTGCAGGCGACCTTCTCGCAGTCCGTGTACAACATCGCGGCGACCGTCCCGGCCGGCAACGGGACCCTCAGCTGCCAGAACCCGGTCGTCAACGGCACGAGCTCGGTCTGTACGATTACCCCGGCGGTGGGGTTCGTGCTGGCGGCGCTTACCCTGGACGGCAGCGATGACCTGGCCAGCGTGACCGGCAACACGTACGTGATTCCCAACGTGACAAGCTCGCACGCCGTGGTGGCCGCCTTCGCCCCCGCGATCTTCGCGAGCGTCGCGGGCGTCCCGGGCGGCAACGGCACCGTCGCGTGCACCAGCCCGGTCGCCTACGGCGGCAGCTCCTCCCGCGCCATCACCCCCGCCGCCGGCTATGTCCTTATCAGCCTGACCCTCGACGGCAACAGCGTCTTCGCCGGGGTCATCGCCAACACCTACACGATTGCCAACGTGACCGCCCCGCACCTTGTCCAGGCCAACTTCGCCCGCGCTCCGTACACCATCACGGCCGCGGTGCCCGGGGGCAACGGAATGATTACCTGCGCCTCGCCGGTTCTGCACGGGCAGACCGCGGTCTGCCAGATAAGCCCCGCCTTCGGGTACTGGCTCCAGAGCCTGACCCTCGACGGCAATAACGTGCTCGGGCAGGTAAACGGCAACAGCCTGACGATTCCCAATGTGACTGCCGATCACGCGGTGGTGGGCAGCTTCGTGGTGTCGACCTACAACATCACGGTGAGCGTGCCGGGCGGCAACGGAATGATCACCTGCTCGACGCCGGTCAGCCAGGGCGGCACCGGCAGCTGTACGATCGCGCCCAGCACCGGGTATCTGCTCGGCTCGCTGACCCTGGATGGCGTCGATGTCCTTCAGCAGGTGACGACCAACACCCTGACCGTGCCCAACGTCATGGCGCCGCACCTCATCCAGGGGACCTTCGTGCAGACGATCAACGTCATCACGGTGATCGTCTCGGGCGGCCGCGGGGCGATCACCTGCACAAACCCCGTCCTTTATGGGCAGTCGTCGGTCTGTCAGATCATTCCGTCCCCCGGCTACCGGCTGGGTACGCTGATCCTGGACGGCAACGATGTCAGCGCGCAGGTCGTCGGCAACAGCCTGCTCTTGTTCTCGGTGGTCGCCCCGCACACCCTGCAGGGATCCTTCGCCCAGATTCCGCTTTATGACATAACGGCGAACGTACTCGGGAGTAACGGCATGATCACCTGCACGACCCCGGTGATGCAGGGACAGAACGCCAGCTGCACCATCGCGCCGGCGGTCGGCTACGCCCTGGACACCCTGACTCTCGACGGACTGGACGGCCGGCTGCTCGTCCAGGGCAGCAGCCTCACCCTGTACAACGTGACCGCCGCGCACACGCTGGCGGCGGCGTTCAAGCGGTCGGGGGCCAACACCTGCCAGAGCGCCGCCGACTGTCACTCCGGCTTCTGCAGCGACGGCGTCTGCTGCGACCGCGCCTGCACCGGGCAGTGCGAGGCGTGCAACGCCACCGGCAGCGTCGGCATCTGCACCGCGGTCACCGGCACCCCGCGCGCCGGCCACCCCACCTGCGGCGAGTTCCTCTGCGCCGAGGACGGCTGCATGACCACGTGCCAGTCGGACGCCGAGTGCGTGAGCGGGGCGGTCTGCTCGCTCGGCACCTGCCGGCAGGGCGAGCCGGCGTTCAACGGCGGCGGCGTCTCCGGCTGTCAGGCGGCGGGCAGCGGCGGCTCGGCGGGGGCCGGGGCGTTCACCTTCCTGGCCCTGCTGACCCTGGGGCTGCTCCGTCGGCGCGCCGTGGCCCGCGCGGCGGCCTAGGTGACGGCCGCGGCCCTGCACGGACCTGCTCTGTAGGATCGACTGATGCCGGCTCTGGAAATGACAATGCGCCGATCCGCTGGACCGCTGGCCTGCCTGGCTGCGGCGCTGCTGATCCTCACGGCGGCCGGCGCCGCCCGGGCGCAGAATAACGGCTTCCAGATCAACCGCTACGAGCCCACGGCGGCCGGCGAGGCGACGCTGTGGGTCGATCACCCCTGGTACTCCCGGACCCGCTACTTCGCCGGCGGCCTCACCCTGAACTACGGGCGTCAGCCGCTGGTCTTTGGCTACATCGGGCCGGGCGGCGAGTTCAACCCCTCGACGCGTGCCATCGCCCAGCAGCTCGTCGGTCACCTCGACCTCGCGGGGTCGTTCCTCGATCGGGTGCTGGTCACGCTGTCGCTGCCCGTCACCCTCGCCGAGGCCGGCGAGCCGGGCGGCGGCGTGACCCCCGTGGACGGCCTGGCACTTGGCGATCCGCGCCTGGGCGTGCTGGTGCGGGTGTATGGCCAGCCCTATGAGAGCAAGTTCTCGCTGAGCCTCGGCGGGCTGGTCTGGCTGCCGCTGCGTGGCCTCACCGGCAGCCTGCCGCCGACGCAGAGCGACCTGGAGGTCCGCGGCCTGCCCAAGCTGGTGCTCGGCGGCCTGGCCTCGCGGCTGTTGTGGTCGACGAGCCTCGGCTTCCTCATCCGTCCCGAGGCGACGATCGGCAACCAGGCCAATCCCGCCGGGCGCACCGCCGGCAGCGAGCTGCAGGTCGGCGTCGCCCTCGCCTACGCCAACAAGGAGCTGCGCCTGTCCGTCGGGCCGGAGCTCGTCTTTGCCTCCGCGCTGTCGAGCAACGTGTTCCAGCTGTCCTACTCCAGCCTGGAGGCGCTGCTCGGCATTCACTACAACATCGCCCGGCTCGTGCAGGTGAGCCTGGGCGGCGGCGTCGGGGTGCTGCGGCAGCCGGGGACACCGGAGAGCCGGTTCCTTTTGCGCCTGGCCTACGCGCCGCTGCCGGCGCCGCCGCCGCGCGACCGCGACCGCGACGGCGTGCCCGATCCGCAGGACTTCTGTCCCGACGAGCCAAAGGGAGCTCACCCCGACTCCGCCCAGCTC
>DAOMZC010000647.1:0-4311 GCA_035437965.1 Pseudomonadota bacterium | reverse complement strand
AGCTCGCGCGCCGAGTGCATGCTGAGCATCGGGTTGCCGACGTCGACGGTGGGGATGCCGAGCAGGGTCGCCGTGATCGGCCCGATGGTGCTGCCGCACGGCAGGTCGGTGCGGTGCGCGTAGTGCTGCACCGGCACCTCGACGCGCCGGCAGAGCTCCTGGAACAGGGCGGCGGTGCGGGCGCAGGTGGCGTAGCGCTGCTGGGCGTTGCTCTTGATCACCGGCCCGCCGTTGAGCACCGGGCGGTGGTGCGCCTCGTGGCGATCGAGGTAGTTGGGGTGCGCCGCATGCGCCATGTCCGCCGAGACGCACAGCGAGCCGGCGATCACCTGGTGGTAGCGCTCGCGGTCGCCGCCGGTCGCCAGCACCAGCCGCTCCAGGATGGTCGGCAGGATCGGCGCCTGCGCCCCGTACGCGCTGTTGCTGCCGACCTCTTCGTGGTCAAACAGCGCGACGAGCGGAACCAGCCCGCTGTCGGGGTCGGTCGGCGCGGCGGCCCGCCCGAGGGCCAGCACCGCCGCGTGCGACATCGCCAGGTTGTCCAGGCGCGGGGCGAACACGAGCTCCTGGGCAAGCCCCGCGCGAGTCGCCGGCTGCGCGTCGTGCAGCATCAGCTCGGTGGTCAGGATCGCCGCCTCGTCGATGCCCAGCGCCTGCGCGCACAGCTCGTGCAGCAGGCCGAGGTCACCCGCCGCCCGCTCGCGGCCCCGCTGACCTGCCGAGCTGCCGGGCAGGCCCGCGGCCCCTCCGCCAGTCAGTCCAATGATGGGGGCCAGGTGCTCCTGGCGGTTGAGCATGAGCCCCTTCTCGTTCACCTCGCGGTCCAGGTGGATGGCGAGCTGCGGCACCCGCACCAGCGGCTGCGGCAGGCGCACAAGCGCCCGCACGACGCCCCCCTCCTTCGCCTGCCCATTTCTATAAATGACCCGGCCGGCGAGCAGCAGGTCCCGATCGAGCCACGAGTTCAGCAGCGCGCCGCCGTAGACCTCGACCCCGAGCTGTAGGTAGCCCGCCTTGTGGTAGGGCGCGCGCGGCTTGAGGCGCAGGTTGGGGCTGTCGGTGTGCGCCCCGACGATGCGAAAGCCGCGCAGCTTGCCGCCGGGCGCCGCGGGCAGCACGAAGGCGACGAGCGCCCCGTCCCCCACCGGCACGAAGTATCTCCCCGGCGCGAGCTGCGCCCACGACTCGGCCGGGCGGAGCTCGCCAAAGCCGCTCGCCGCAAGCAGCGCCGCGGCGCTCGCCACCGCATGAAACGGGGTCGGCGAGGCATCGATAAAAGCCAGGAGATCAGCGCACGTCTGGGACTCGCTCAAAGCGGCCGCCCGGGGCTCGGTCTGCGTCGACATGGCCAAGATCATAGGATAAATTCGGGCGGCCCGGATGCCCGATGCCAGATGCTCGACGCTCGCTTCGCGACCCGGACCGGCTTTTCACTTTCTTTTGCGTCCGCCTAAAAAAAGTATTGACCAGGCGTTCGGCTTAGATAGACTGCCAGGGCATTCGCGGGAGTAACTCAGTGGTAGAGTGCCACCTTGCCAAGGTGGACGTCGAGGGTTCAAGTCCCTTCTCCCGCTCTTAAAATCTCGGAAGTTCTCGACGGAAACGGCTAGCCCTCAGGTTGGCCGTTTTTGTTTTTGGGGCAGCGGAGCGGCCCATGCTCGGGGGCGGGCGGCGCCGCAAGTGCGCGTTCAGACACCTCTTGTCAGAGGGGGGTGTTATGAGTCAAATGTTCAGGTCATCGCGGGCTCATCCGCATTTTCACCTGGGATCACCATGACTCGTGACACCTCACCTTTGGCGGCCCCTCTGGCAGTCTCCCTGTCGGTCCCCTCGGCACTTACCTCGTTCGCGATGTACCGCTGGGCCAACCCGACCACGACCTCGGATTACCCCTTTTTGGCGGTGGCGGAGGACCGCTCGGCGGTCTTGTCGATCGGCAACTATGGAGTCGGCTTCGACTGGGGGATTCCGGACGAGGCCGCCGCCTGGCTGGCCCAGGACTTCGCCCCTACCGGGGAGCGCATCGTCCTCGATCTGGCGACGGTGCAGTACCTGCTGGACACGACCTTCGTCGGCGGCACCGAGTTTGGCCTGATGACCTTCGATCGGCGGCTCACGCCAAACGGCCTGCAGCTGTCGCTGGCCGCCAATCGGTCCGTGGCGACGGCAGGCGAGGGACCCGAGTACCTCATCCAGGGCTTCGGCAGCTACCAGCGCTTCTACCGCGAGGAAGAGCTCGTCGGGCCGGTGGTGCTCAGCGAGCGCGCCATGCTCGATGTCTGCGTCTCGACGTTCGCCGAGCTGGCGGCGCAGTGCGCCCGCAACGTGACCGAGCCGCCGCCGCCCCGCTACCACCCTTCGGGCCCGCGCAAGCCAGTCAATTGATGGCAGCGCCCGCCGGCGGCTTAGCCCCAAGCCGCCTCAGCGCGCCGGGGCGCCGACCTCCGCCGGCGTAAAGCGCGCCTTGAGCCACGCCTCCACCTCCTCGGGGTGGAAGCCGAACGGGCCGGTCTTGCCTTTGTAGGCAATGAGGCCGTCCGCGGTGACGATGTAGAAGCGCTCCGGCCAGCCGGCGTAGCGGCGGTCGGCGGGGTTGTCGATGGCATCGACGACCAGCGGCAGCTCGTAGGCGAAGCGGCGGCGGAAGTCGTTGGCGATCGCGACCCGCGCCGCGGTGGTGTGCGGCTGGCGGTAGCAGACGCTCTCGGTCTCGTTGGCGGTCATCTGCCACTCATCGGTCGGGTGCGCCTCGCGGATATAGACGGTCAAAAAGTCCGCCTGGCCGCTGTAGCGCCGATAAAGCTCGTGCAGGCGCTCGACCGAGCGCCGGAACGGGGGTCAGGTGAAGCTGCCGAAGATGAGCACGAGCGGCCGCCCCTCCCGCCGCTCGCCGAGCTTCACCCGCGTCGTTCCGTCGAGAGCGACGAGCTCCACCGGCGGCGCGCGCTCACCCACCTTCAGGTCCCCTTCGCGGCGGGTGTCGTAGCGCAAAAGGCCGATGACGTTGCGCGGCCCGACCCAGGCGAGCACGCCCCCCGCAGCGAGGAGCACGGCCAGAGCCACGCTCCCAAGGACCCTCTTTTTCGTCATGCCCCAACCAATAACACGGAAGCCGCCCGCTCAAGTCGCCGCTGCCGGGCAAAAGCGCGAGGGTGACTGCGGCTCGCAGAGCTTGCTGAAGACGACAAAGTGCGATATGAACGCCCACTCTATGGCTACCGAAAACCCTGCGTCTACCCCTCCTCCGCCTACGGCCCTGGCTCCCGCCGCCGCGGGCGGTGAGCCCCCCTCGGCCATCCAGGTCCACCAGATCCACGAAGAGATGCGGTCTTCGTTCATGGACTACGCCATGAGCGTCATCATCGCGCGCGCCCTCCCCGACGCCCGCGACGGCTTGAAGCCGGTGCACCGCCGCATCCTCTACGCGATGCACGAGTCGAACAACGTCCACAGCCGCCCCTATGTAAAGTGCGCGCGCGTGGTCGGTGAGGTGCTCGGCAAGTTCCACCCGCACGGCGACGCCTCGGTGTACGACGCCCTGGTCCGGCTGGCCCAGGACTGGAACATGCGCTATCCGCTCGTCGACGGGCAGGGCAACTTCGGCTCGATCGAGGGCGACCCCGCCGCGGCCTACCGCTACACCGAGTGCCGCCTGCAGAAGCTCGCCGCCGCGATGCTGGTCGACATCGACAAGGACACCGTCGACTTCGTCCCCAACTTCGACGACAAAGAGCGCGAGCCGACCGTGCTGCCGGCGATGCTGCCGAACCTTTTGACCAACGGCTCGTCGGGCATCGCGGTGGGCATGGCGACCAACATCCCGCCGCACAACATCGGCGAGGTGCTCGACGGGGCGCTGGCGCTGCTCAAGAACCCGAACCTCACCGTCGCCGAGCTTATGAAGTTCATCCCCGGTCCGGACTTCCCGACCGCCGCCTTCATCTACGGCCGCGCCGGCATCCGCGCCGCCTACGAGACCGGCCGGGGCCTGGTGGTAATGCGGGCCCGCAGCGAGTTCGAGGAGATGAAGGGCAACCGGACCCAGATCGTGGTCACCGAGGTGCCCTACCAGGTGAACCCGAACCGGGTCATCGAGCGCCTGGCCGAGCTCGTCCACGAGAAGAAGATCGAGGGCATCAGCGACCTGCGCAACGAGTCCTCGCGCGAAGGCATGCGCCTGGTCATCGAGCTCAAGCGCGACGCGGTGCCGCAGGTGGTGCTGAACCACCTTTACGCGCAGACCAGCCTGCAGGTCAGCTTCGGCGTCATCATGCTGGCGATCGTTGACGGGCGGCCCAAGGTGCTGAACCT
>DAOMZC010000646.1:0-4320 GCA_035437965.1 Pseudomonadota bacterium | reverse complement strand
GGCGGTGGTCGGCACCGCCGCCGATCTGTACGCCGAGCCGCGCCTGCCGGGGCTGCTCGCCGAGGTCGCCGGGCTGGCCGGATTTCGCCGCCCCACCGACATCCGGCTGGCCGACGTGGTGCGGCACATCGAGCACTGCTGCGCCCAGGGGAGCCCGCTGCCGCTGGCGGTCTACAGGTGGCTGGAGGAGGGGCTCAAGGCCGGCACCCTCGACGGGCCGACGCTCAAGCGCGAGCTGGAGGCGCGCCGGTGGGTCTGCGCCGACGACGGCACCTACTGGAACCACCGCCAGGTGCTCGGCGTCGCCGCGCCGCGCTACTTCGGCGCCTACCGCGGCTACTTCCAGCGCGCCGCCGCCGAGCTGCCGCTGCTGTGCCGCCTGTTCGCCATCGCCAGCGAGGTCACCGCCGCCACCATCGCCGAGTTCCTGGGTGAGCTCGGCGCCCGCCTGGCGGCTCGCCGGCCCCCCGCCGCGGCCGGTCCGTCGGCGTCCGCGGACGAGCTTGCCCCGATCGACGACCCGGCGCTGCCCCGCCTGCTGCTTGCCTGCTACGCGCGGCTCGGCAAGAGCGGCGTGGCGGTCGCCCGCGAGCTGCCGCTCATCCTGTGCACCCAGCGCGACCCGAGCGACCGGGTCGCCGAGGAGCCCGCACGCGCGCTGGGCCTTCTGCCCGCCGGCGCGGCGGCGCTATTCCGCAGCGACACGCCGCTGCTGGAGTCGCTGTTCCTCTTCGCCGGGACGCTGCGCCTGACGGTGCGCGGCGCGGCGCCGCTGACCGTGCCGCCGGAAGAGCAGGACGACATCGAGCACTTCTACGCGCTCATGGGCATCCCGCGCCTGCGTGAGGTCTACACGGTCGAAGTGGACCCGGCCGTCGGCGTCGACGAGACCGGCCACCACCGCCGGCCGATCTTGCGGCTGGTCGGCGCGCTGCGGGCGCTGCTCGGGGCGCTGCCGCGGGTCGCCGCCCAGCGCCAGCAGCTGCCGCGGACGGCGTGGGTCTTCGAGCACCGCTTGCGCGCCCTTTTGGCCGATGGCGGGCGGGGTATTCGCGTGCTGCGCCCGCTCGGGGTGCGCTACACGCTGCCGGGGGTCGGGCAGGTGCGGGCGGAGCGAGCGGCGGTGTACAGCCCGGCGGGCGGCGAGCTCCTGGTCGACGTGGCGGCGCTCGCCGAGCCGCAGGCCCACCTGAGCGGCCTGGCGCAGGGCCTGCTGCCGTGTATCTACGACGGTCCGCAGGAAGAGCAGCTGGCCGACATCGTGGAGATCCTGCTGCCCCTTAGTACCGCCGAGCGCATGCACGCCTACCTCGACCGTCGGCACTTCCCCGTCGCGCCGACGCCGCGCGACGAGGCGGCCCAGCTCGCCGACCGCATCGAAGAGCTGTTCGACCATGGTGCCCACCTGAAGCTGGCGCGGGATTTCCCCGAGCTGCAGGGCGCCGACTTGCGAAAGTGGCGTGACGCGGCGCTGGTCGCCGAGTTCCGCCCCAGCACCGCGCCGGCCGCCGAGGCAGCGGGACCGCGCCCCCTGGCGAGCTTCGCCGAGCTGGCGCCCCTGGTCGTGCCGCGGCTGCTCGCGGCAGTAGGGGTCACCGAGCCGACCCCGGAGCTCTACCGCAGCTTCCTGGGCATGTTCCTCAACCCGTCGCTGCTCGACCTGCAGCGCGAGCTGCCGAGCGGTTCGCTCGCCGATGCGGTGTCGGCCAGCGAGCCGACGGAGCCGGCGTACTCCCTGTACCCAGCCGACCGCTCGGCGGCCGACACCGCGGCGGCGTTCCGCGACCTGCACGCCGAGATCTACCGCGAAGCCGAGCAGCGCGCGCCCCATCCTTACTCCGTTACCCCGGCGGTCGCGATGCTGACCAGGCCCGAGGACCTCGCATCGGCGCCGGCGGCCGCCAGTCTGGCGAGCGAGGGGCCAGGGCGGGGCAGCGACGCGGCTCTCCCAGCGGCCGCGCAGGCGGGGAATCGGGCGGGTGAGCGGGCAGGGCGGGACAGCGGTGTGGCGGTCCCACCGGCCTCGCAGGGCGGGAGTCAGGCGGGCGAGTGGGCAGGGCGGGGCAGCGGCGCGGCTCTCCCGGCGGCCTCGCAGGCGGAGAATCGGGCGAGTAAGGGGGCAGGGCGGGGCAGCGGCGCGGCTCTCCCGGCGGCCTCGCAGGCAGGGAATCGGGCGAGCGAGGCGGCAGGGCAGGGCAGCGGGGGCTCCGGCACGAGCCAGGCCGCCGGCGGTTTCTCGTTGGCACCATCGGCCTCGATAGCGGGAGCGAGCGGGGCCGCCGGGTGCGACCGGGGCTCGCGGCCGGAGCCGCTCAAAGATCTGCCGCTGCAGTGGTGCTCGGTCCGCAGCACCAGTGAGCCGCCGCTGCTCCCGTCGGCTTCTGCAGTCGCGCCCGCGGCGGGTCTGTGGGGCCGCCTGCGCAGCTGGATGGGCGGCGGCGATGAGCCCGGCACCGCGGCGGCGCCGCGCGGCTGGGGCCAAGGCAGCTGCTTCGGCGTGCAGGCGGGCATCGCCGCGCAGCTGTGGGCGACGCCCGAGGCGCTGCGCCAGCTGCAGCGCCAGCCGCCGGCGGCCCAGCTGCGGTTCGCCCCCGAGCGGCTGCCGGCCCCCTACCTTTACGCCGTGCATGCCCTCGGCGTCGTATTCAACCCGGTCACCCAGGGCTGGGAGGATCCGGCGGCGGCGGATCCGTGGCCGGTGCTCCACGGCGGCAAGCTGCCCGAAACCGGCCGCGCGGTGCAGTTCGACGGCCTGCTCGCGCCGGGCGACAACCTGCTGCCGGTGCCGCTGTTCTCGCGGCTGCGCGGACCGGCCGAGCTTTACGGCGGAAAAGAGGCGTGGCACAGCCGGAGCTCGACGGCGAGCCCGGGCCGGCTCATCGTCCATGTCGCGGGGTCGGTGCCGCTGCGGGTGCGCTATCAGGTCGCGCTGCTCGAGGTGCCCTCGCTCACCCACAGCGAGGACCTGCGCAGCCTGCCCCCGCAGTGGCTGCAGCCGACCCTGCCGCGCAAGCGCCTGCCCGAGGAGGTGCAGGACTTCCTGCGCACCCAGGCGCGGCAGCGGCTGTCGGCGTGGGCGCGCGCGCTGGCGGTGCAGAGCTTCGTCCAGTGGCGGTATCGCTACGACGCCAACCTGTTCGGGCGGCCGGCGATCCAGGCGGCGCGGGCGCGGCTGCCCCGCGGGCAGGGCCACCACCACCTGGAGCTCCTGCACCTCACCGGCGACGACGCGGTGCTGGGCTACGGGAGCTGCTACGAGCTGAACCTGCTCATCGTCGAGCTGCTGCGCCAGCTCGGGGTGCCGGCGCTGGCCGCCGCGGGCTGGGCGCTGAGCGACGGGCGCATCGACTCGCCGGATCACCTGATCGCGCTGGCGATCCTCGCCTCGTCGGCCGGACCGTGCCCGCTGCCGCTGGACGCCAGCGTCGGGCCGAGCGGATCGCGGCGGCTGCTCGAGCAGCCCCGACCGGCGCTGGCGCTGCAAGGCGACCCGCTGCCGGCGTGCTCCGTCGGTGCCGACGCTGCCGCCGGCGGGTCGGCCATCCCCGCGGTCCCGGGCCCGTGGAGCGCCGGCACCGCGGGCAGCGGCAGACCGTCGCTGCAGGCCGTCCTCGAATCGGTGCAGCTCGGCGAGTCCGAGCGCGAGGCGCAGACCGCGAGCCTGCTCCAGCAGGCGGTCACGCGCACCAGCGAGCGGCTCGGCTACCCGGCCCCCGACGGGAGCTCGCTCCTCGCCCTGACGCCGGAGCAGCGCTCCCGCGAGCTGCGCCAGCGCCTCGGCGCCCTGCTCGGCGGCGAGCACCTCATCGGGCCGCTGCTCGCGGTGCTGCGCGGCGAGCTCACCCAGGTGCCGACCCTGACCCCCGAGCTGCAGAGCCTGGCCGCCCTCGGCCTTATCGAGACCCGCCCGCTGCAGCTGTATCAAGTCACCTGGGCCACGCGCGACGAGGAGCCGTGAACGGGAGCCGCTGCTCGCCGCTGCGGCGCGGCCCTGGCAGCGGGCAGAGCTGGCCGCGCCGCGGAGCCTGGCGGTGTCGGCGGCTCGGCTAGCCGCGCGCCAGCAGGTCGGTGTCGGCGGCTTCGGGGAAGGTGATCAGGTCGACGCCGTTGCGCAGCAGCTGGCGGGCGGCCGCCGCGGCGCGACCTCCGCGACCCTGCTCCAGGCACCACTGCGCGTGGCTGCACAAAAGTGACAGCTCCAGCGCGCGGCCCAGGGTCAGGGCGAAGCGGCGGGCGCCCGCCTCCAGCGCCACCGGCACCTTCAGGTTAGTGCGGAAGATCAAACGATTGGACCGCAATCATAGAGGGAGACCGTAGGCC
>DAOMZC010000645.1:0-4338 GCA_035437965.1 Pseudomonadota bacterium | reverse complement strand
CCTGGTAGATCTGCGGGCACTGGTTGCGCGGGATATTTACCCCGCAGTTTGTCTATCCCTCAAGGCTCGCGAAGTAGAGAAGCGGGGTCGGGCTGAGGACGAACGCGCCGCCGGCCACGGCCGCCGCGATCCAGCCGGAGCGGTAGCCGTGGTTATACGGAGCGGCGATGGCCGGCGGCGGCGGCGGCGGTGACGGCGGCGGCTCGGGCGGGGGCGGCGGCGCTGGCGTGGCGACCACGGTGCCGGGCTCGGGGGCGCTGGGATCTTTGAGCTGCGGCTCGGGCTGCTTGTCGGCGGGCTTGGGGGCGGTCTTCTCGGCCACGAGCTGCGCGGCGAGGCCGGCGCTGGCGCGGCGCAGCGCCTCGTAGGCGCGCGACAGGTTGCAGCCGTCGCTGTCGTCGCCGCAGCGCTCGGTGCCGGTCATCGCCAGGGTGGCGCCCGCCTGATCGAAGGTCACAAGCTCGATCGTATAGGCGCTGCCGCCGATGGCACCCTTCACTCCGATGCGGGCGACCACCAGGCGGTCGGCGGACAGCTGGGCGGCGACCTGGCTCAGGCACGGGCCCGACTGGCAGCTCTGGAGCTCGGCGTTGCCGCGCAGGCGCTGGCGGACCTCGTCGGCGGGGATGACTGTTGTCGATACGCCCGCCTCGTCCTGCAGGCCCTTGGTCAGGGTGTCGTGGAACTTATTGCGCTTGCCTTCGGAAAACGGCGGGTGCGCGTCGATGTTGGGCACCAGCACCGCGACCCGTGCAGCAAGCGCTACCGGCGCTGCTCCCACGATGGCCCCAACAAGTGACAGACGAGCCAGGACGGAGGGGAAGCTCATGCGGCCCAGTCTATCACGGTCGCATTCCAAAGGAAGGGCTAGCGCCTACCCTGCCACACTGGCAAATTGTGCAGTTAGTTGCGCAGACTTTTGGGAGCGCTGAGAGTCAGGCCCGGTTCTTTGTAATAAGGAGAAAGTGTATCCATGGCGCAGTCAGCGGAGCAGTCAGCGGGGCAGTACTTAAGAGGAATGCTGGACGGGCGCGTCGCCGTCGTCACCGGGGCCGGTCGCGGCATCGGCCGGGTGTGCGCGCTCACCCTGGCCCAGGCCGGGGCGCGCGTGGTCATAAACGACGTCGAGCGCGAGCCGGCGAGCGAGGCGGTCAGCGAGTGCAACGCCCGCTTCCCGGGGCACGCCGTCGCCTCGGTCGGCTCGGTGACCGAGCCCGGCTACACCGACCAGCTCATGAAGGCGGCGGTCGAGGCGTTCGGGCAGCTGGACATCCTGGTCAACAACGCCGGCCTGTCCCGCGATCGCATGTGCCACCAGATGACCGACGAGATGTGGGACCTGGTCATCGATGTCAACCTGACCGGGACCTTCAACTGCATCCGCTCTGCCGCCCCGTACCTGCGCGAGGTCGCCAAGCGCGAGATCGAGGAGCACGGCCAGCCGCGCTACCACCGCAAGATCGTGAACTTCTTCTCGACGGCGGCGATCCGCGGCAACCCCGGCCAGATAAACTACGTCGCGGCCAAGATGGGCAACGTCGGCATCACCCGCGTCGTCGCCCAGGAGTGGGCGCGCTTTGGCATCAACGTCAACGCGGTGGCCCCCGGCTTTACCGAGACGCGCATGACCGCGGCCAAGAAGCCCGGCGACGTCCTGGGCGTCCCCGAGGAGCAGCGCCAGTCGACCCTGCAGCGCATCCCGATGGGGCGGTTCGGCCTGCCGCAGGACATCGCCAACGCGGTGCTGTTCTTCGCCTCGCCGCTGTCCGACTACGTCACCGGGCAGACGATCAATGTCTCGGGCGGCATGCAGATCCCGTAGGTGAGCCCGGTCGGCTGCTACGCGTAGCGCTTGATGAACAGCTCGCGCAGGCCCTTGTGTTCACGGAGCAGCGCCAGGGTCTCGTCGGCGTGGCCGGTGCAGTAGCCGTTGCCGACGAGCATGTCGATGTCCTTGCTGACGCCCTCGGCGCCGAGCGCGGCGGCGGTGAAGCTCGTGGCCATCGAGAAGAAGTAGACGGTGCCGCCGGTGCGGGTGGGCAGGATGGCGGCCATCTCGGCGCGCGCCACGCTCACGCAGCTGACCACCAGGTCGTACTCGCCGCCGCCCGCCGCGGTCACCTTCTCGGCCAGGCTCAGGGCATCGGTGGCGTCGGCGCTCAGCACGCGGTCGAACAGGCCCAGCGACTCGGCATCGGCGGCGGCGCCCGGCTGGTTCTCGACCCCGACGACCAGCGGCACGCCGGCCCGCCGCGCCGCCGCGGCGACGATCAGGCCGGACTTGCCGCCGCAGCCGAGCACGAGCAGCCGTCGTACCTCCTTGCCCGGGGCCGGCCGGGCGCACAGCCGGCTCACCTGCGGCCCCGCCCCGGCCACGTCCAGCGCCGCGAGCGCGACATTTTCCGGCACGAAGTCCGGCAGCCGCGCCCACGCCCCCGAGGCAAACAGCACGGCGCGGCCGCGTACGTCGACTTGGTGGGTGTGCAGGTGGACGGCCTTGATCTCGTCCAGGTGCAGCGGCGTCAGCGACAGCGACACAAGGGTGGCGATGCGCTCGCCGGGACGCAGGCCGCGGTGCGGCTCGGGCAGCCGGTCGCCGATGCTGTGCACCCGCCCGAGCAGCATCCCGCCCGAGCCGGTCACCGGGTTGTGCATCTTGCCGCGCTTGTCGATCGTCTCGCGGATCAGCCGGGCCACTCCGGCGTGCGGCTCTTCGCCGGCGGTGCGCGCCGCCTCTTCCATCTGGCGGCAGCTGGCGGCGTCGATGTTCAGCCGCTCGACGTCGATGAGCAGCTCGTAGGGGGCGGCGCGCGGCGCTGGCTCGGGGGCGTTGTCGAGTCGCCAGGCGGCCTGCGGCAGCACGTGCTGCGGCTCGCGCACGCGGTGCAGCCCGAAGCGAAGCTCTAGCGGGAGGTCAGAGGCCGAGTTTGCAACCAAAGGAGCCATGCTATTTCCTCGTTGAGTCTGTGCTCACTGCAGCTGGGCGACGCGCCAGCGGCCTTGCTCGAGCACCAGCCGCACTTCCTGGCCCTCGCCGAGCGGCAGCCGCGCCGTCGCGCCGTCGACCTGGAACGGCTCGTTCCAGTGCTTCTGCAGCACCGCCAGCTGAGCCTGCAGGCCGGCGCGGGCGCTGCCCTCGAACCGCGCTCGCAACTGCTCGGCGGTGAGCTGCTCGGCGAGGGCGCGCGGGACGAAGCGCAGCAGCGCCTGATAGCGCTGGGCCTGCAGGGCGCGGGCGAACGAGCGCACCGTCTCTTCGGGGGTGGACTGCGGGTAGAACTCCAGCGGGCTCTGGCTGAAAAAATAGGCGCTGCCCGAAGGTGCGCCCTTGAGGTCCGCGCCGCTCGCCGGTGGCTCGGCCTGGCCCAGGTGCAGCGTGCTGCCATCGGGTAGCGCCAGCTCGACGATTTGCTCGACGCGCGGCGCCGCGCCGGCGCGCAAATCGGCGAGCGCCCGGCGGGCGTCCTCACGCTGGCTGGCCGTCAGGCGGGCGAAGCAGGGGCGGTCACAGCGGCGGCGAAACGACTCATCGAGGAGCGCGTAGGCGGCCTCCGGGCGCTCGCCAGCGGTCAGCTCGAGATAATGCTGCGCCGCCGGCACCGGCGTCGACGAGCGAGCGGTCGCGCAGCCAGCGAAGATGAGCCCGAGCCAGCCAAAGAAGATGAGCCCGCGCCCGCCCGTGGATCGGTGCCGCGGCCAGGCGCGCCCGCCGCGGCTGGAGATCGCCGCCTGGCCGCGGTTCATGGTCGCGCTCCCCCAGCGTCGGGCACCTGGTGCGCGGAGAGCTTGTAGGGGGCATCGAAGCAGGTCTTGCGGTCTCGGCTGCTCACCCGCACCAGCAGCTCGCCCCGGGCGTGCACGCCGAGGCCTCCGGCGCCGTCGGGTACTGCCTTGGCCGTCGGGTCGTTGCCGCGCCCCAGATCGAGCGCCGCCTGACAGTCGCCGCCGGGCAGCGCCAGCTTGAGCTGCCACTGCGCGGGCCCGGCGCTCGGCGGCCGTAGGCGGAAACAGTCGACGTCGCCGGGCCAGAGGAAGCCGGCAATCTCACCTTCGCTGGGCCCGCCGGCCACCGCCGCCAGCTTGACCAGGCTGGCCTGGGCGCAGTCGTCGTTGGGCTCGACCTCCGCGTCTTCGAGCTCGGGCTCGACGGTGAGCCGAAGGTGGTAGCGCGCCTCGCCGGGCGGCCGGATGAAGGACAGGCCACGCACGGCAATATAGGCGCGTGCGCTGCCCGCTGGCAGGGTCAGGTTGCGCAGCCGCAGCTCCTGCACGCCGCGGCTCGCGCCGACCTCCAGGATCGGCGTGAGCACCGGCGCCACCGCCCCGCCCTCCGCTGGT
>DAOMZC010000644.1:0-4346 GCA_035437965.1 Pseudomonadota bacterium | reverse complement strand
CGGCGCAGGTCGAGGCGGGCGTCGACTGCCTGGTGGTCGACTCGGCGCACGGGCACAGCGAGGGCGTGCTGCGCGCAGTGGCGGCGCTGCGCAAGCGCTACCCGCACCTGCAGATCATGGGCGGCAACATCGCCACCGCCGAGGGTGCGCTGGCCCTGGTGCAGGCCGGCGCCAACCTGGTCAAGGTCGGCATGGGTCCGGGCTCGATCTGCACCACCCGCATCGTCTCGGGGGTCGGGGCGGCGCAGTTCAGCGCCGTGTTCGAGGTCGCCTCCGCGCTGCGCCACGCCCACCCCGGGGTCGCGATCATCGCCGACGGCGGCATCCGCTACTCGGGCGACATCACCAAGGCCCTGGCGGCCGGCGCGCACGCCGTCATGGTCGGCGGCCTGTTTGCCGGCACCGACGAGAGCCCGGGAGAAATCGTCCTTTACCAGGGGCGCAGCTACAAGTGCTACCGCGGCATGGGGTCGCTCGGGGCGATGAAGAAGGGCAGCAAGGACCGCTACGGCCAGCAGGGGGTGGACGAGCCGTCCAAGCTCGTGCCCGAAGGCGTCGAGGCGCGCGTCCCCTACCGCGGCCCGATCGGGCGCGTCATCGAGCAGCTGCTCGGCGGCCTGCGCGCCGGGATGGGGTACCTGGGCGCCGCCAACCTCAGCGAGCTAAGACAGAGGGCACGCTTCCGCCGCGTCACCTCCTTCGGCCTGCGCGAGAGCCACGTCCACGACGTCACCATCACCGCCGAGTCGCCCAACTACTCGGGGATCGAGGGGACCTAGCCGATGCTCTGCATCCTGGACTTCGGCTCGCAGTACACCCAGCTCATCGCCCGCCGGCTCCGTGGTCAGGGCTTCTCGACCGAGGTGCTCAGCGGCCGGCTGCGCGCCGCCGAGGTCCTGGCCCGGCGCCCGCACGGCATCATCCTCTCCGGCTCGCCGGCCAGCGTCGGCACCCCGGTCGATCCCGACCCGGAGCTGCTCAGCGCCGGGGTGCCGCTGCTCGGCCTGTGCTTCGGCTACCAGTACATCGCCAGCCAGCTCGGCGGGCGCGTCGAGGCGTCCACCCACCGCGAGTACGGCGCGGCGCAGATCGAAAAGACGCCGGCCGGGCGCACCGATCCGCTCACCGCCCGCCTGTCGCCGCGCACCCAGGCGTGGATGAGCCACGGCGACTCGGTGGTCGAGCTGCCGCCCGGGGCGGTGCTGCTCCTGTCGTCGGCGGGCAAGCCGGCGGGCTTCTGCCTGCCGCAGCGGCGGCTGTGGGGCCTGCAGTTCCACCCCGAGGTCTACCACACGCCCGAGGGCAAGGTGATTCTGGAGGCGTTCGCCCGCGACATCTGCCAGCTGACCCCGGACTGGAACCTGCGGCAGGAGCTCGAAGAGGTGCACAAGCGCCTGCAGGACGAGCTGCGCGACGTGCCGGAGGTCGTGTGCGCGGTCTCGGGCGGCGTCGACTCGACGGTGATGGCGGCGCTCATCTCGCGCGTGTCGCGGGTGCGGGCGCTGTTTGTCGATCACGGCTTTCTGCGCTCGTACGACCTGCCGAACCTGCGGCGGGTGTTCGCGTCGTTTCCCGCGATTTCGCTGGAGGTGGTAAACGCTCAGGAGCGCTTCTGGGGCGAGCTGCAGGGGGTCGCGGACCCCGAGCTCAAGCGCAAGACGATCGGCAGGCTGTTCGTGCAGACCTTCACCGAGCACGTCGGCCACGCCCACTTTACCCACCTGGCGCAGGGGACCATCTACTCGGACGTGATCGAGTCGGCGCAGAACCACCTGGGCCCGGCGCACAGCATCAAGAGCCACCACAACGTCGGCGGCTTCCCCGCCGGGACCGGCATCAAGCTCGTCGAGCCGCTGCGGCCGTTCTTCAAGGACGAGGTGCGCGAGCTCGGCGCGCTGCTCGGCATCGACCACGAGATCCTGCACCAGCACCCCTTCCCCGGGCCCGGCCTGGCGATCCGCTGCCTCGGCGAGCTATCGCGCGAGCGCATCGAGCTCTTGCGCCGCTGCGACACCATCTTCCACGAGGAGATGCACAAGCGCCACCTGTACCACCAGACCTGGCAGGCGTTCGTGGTCCTCCTGCCGGTGCGCACGGTGGGCGTCATGGGCGACAGCCGGAGCTACGAGTACGCGGTGGCGCTGCGCGCGGTGTCGTCGGTGGACGCGATGACGGCGGAGGTCACCGAGTTCCCTTATGCGGATCTGAAGGCGATTGCGGCACGGCTGGTCAACGAGGTGCGCGGGGTGAACCGGGTGGTCTTCGACCTGACCTCCAAGCCGCCGGGGACCATCGAGTGGGAATGAGAGCCGACTAGAGTGAGCCGCCGCGCAGCCACGACAGAGTGTAGCCGGCGACCTCCTGCCAGCCGGAGTCGGCGATGAGCCAGTGGTTGCGACCGCTGAACTCGTGGTACTCGGTCACGGCGGGGGTGTCGGCGTAGAGCCGAAAGTTACTGTAGTTGAGGCTTGCCGGAATGATCTGATCGGTGGCGCCGGCAATCAGGAGCAGCGGCGGGCGCGGCCGGCTGTAGTCGATCTTGGCGACGGCGGTGGTCGGTCCCTTGCCGACCCGGCGCGACTCCGGGACGACGTAGCGGGTGTAGGCGGCGCGCTGCTCGGGCTCTGCCATGCCGTTGGTGAAGGCGTACTGAAACTGCGAAAAAGACAAGTCGATCGGCGTTCCCAGATTCGCGGACGGATTGAGCACCGGCCAGTTGCTGCGCACGAACGACCACTTGAGCGAGAGCAGCCCCTGGGGCGGCGCCGAGTCGATGGCGACGCCCGCCACCCCCAGCCCTTCCGCCAGCAAAAGCTGCACGACCAGCCCGCCCATCGAGTGGCCGATGAGGATGGGCTTCTCGGGGAGACCGCTGATGATCTTCCGGTAGGAAGCGAGGATCTCATCGAGGGTCAGCGCTCCCAGGCGGGCGCTCGGGTGCTCCTGGCGCTGCGCGGCGATCGGCGCATCGTGAAGCGGCCACGCCGGAGCGAGGGTGGTGTAGCCGCGCTCGCGGAAGTAGGATTCCCAGGCTTCCCAGCACAGCGGCGTCATGTACATGCCGTGGACAAACAGGACTGTGCGGCTGCTCGGCGGTGCGGTCGGCGCCCGATCCGCTGATCCGTGGGCGCTGCGCTCGTGCTGCGGGCGGCTGCAGCTGGCGGCGAAAAAAAGGAGTCCGAGACCGGCGGCGGCAGCGAGCAAGCGGCCTGTCCCAGGGGCCCCCCCGAGGACAGCGCGAAGAGTTCTCATCTTGTTTTTATCTTACGATGATCGGCAAGTAGCCCGATAGGGGCGTTTATTCCCGTCGCCGTCGGGATGTCCGGTCAGTCCGTGAGCTTGCGCGGCGGCAGGAGCTCGGCAAACTGCGCCGGCCGCTTCTCCAGGTTGGCGGCCATCTGCTCGGCGACGTCGCTTGTAAAGAACATCCCGGCGTTCCAGGTCGCGACATAGTTCAGCGAGTCCGCCACCGAGTGATCGCGGGTGTAGTTGAGCATTTCCTTGGTGCCCAGGATCGCCAGCGGCGAGCGCTGCGCGATCTCGCGCGCCACCGTGGTGACCTCGGCGAGCATCGCCTCGTGGCTCGGGTAGACCGCGTTGACCAGGCCGAGCTCCAGGGCCCGCCCGGCGAGAAGGCGGCGACCGGTGTAGGCGAGCTCGCGCACCATACCCTGCGGAATCAGGTGCGGGAGCCGCTGCAGGGTGCCGACGTCGGCGGTCATGCCGATGTTGATCTCGTGGATGGAGAAGAACGCGTCGCTCGTGCAGTAGCGCATGTCGCAGGCGCTGATAAGGTCGACGCCGCCGCCGATGCAGCCGCCCTGGATCGCGCTCAGCACGGGGACGCGGCAGCGCTCGATGGCGGTGAAAGACTCTTGCATGGAGAGGCAGAGGCGCCGGAACCGCTCGCTGCTGCGCCCGCGATCGCCGGTCGTCAGCTCGGCGCCGAGCACGGCGAAGTCGCGCAGATCGAGGCCGGCGGTGAAGTGCTTGCCGGTCGAGGCGAACACGACCGCGCGGACCTCGGGGTGCTCAGTGAGCTCGGTGAACACCTGACGCAGCTCCGGCCAGAACTTGAGCGTCATGGTATTTCGCTGCTCGGGCCGGTTGAGGGTCACAAACGCGATGTGCTCGGAAATGGCGAGGTCGAACGTGGTGTACTGCATGGAGCTCCTGGACCGGGTCGGGTCGAGTCGGGGGCCGGCGCGGGGAATTGCGGAATCCTATCAGCTCGCTAGCAGCCTGGGGGCGCGGGCAAAAGGAGTGCGCGGTAAAGTAGAGGGATGAACTCCCCGACACGGCGGGCCGTGCTGCGGGCGCTGGCCGGGGCGGCGGGCCTGGGGCTC
>DAOMZC010000643.1:0-4347 GCA_035437965.1 Pseudomonadota bacterium | reverse complement strand
ACGTCGCTGCGGCGACCCTGCCGCCGGCCTGCCCGGTGGCCAACCAGGCGCGCGGGGTGACCTTCGTATACGACGTCGCCAGCCCGTTCGCCTACCTGGCGTCGACGCAGATCGAGGCGCTGGCGGCGCGCTGCGGGGCCGAGGTGAAGTGGCAGCCGATCCTGCTCGGCGGGCTGTTTCGCAGCATCGGGACGCCCAACGTGCCGCTGTCGACCTACCCGGCGGCCAAGCGCCGCCACAGCCTGGACGACATGGCGCGGTGGGCCCACTACTACGACCAGCCGTTCCACTTCCCCTCGCGGTTCCCGATGGTGACGGTGACCGCGCTGCGGCTCTGCCTGCTCGCCCCCGAGCGCATCGCCGAGCTCTCCCGCGCGCTGTTCCGCGCCTACTGGGTCGGCGACGCCGATCTGAACGACCCGGCGGTCCTCGAAGAGGCGCTCACCGAAGCCGGGCTGCCCACCGAGCTGCTCGCGCGGGTCAGCGAGCCCGAGGTCAAGCAGCGCCTGCAAGAGAGCACCGCCGCCGCCGAGCGCGCCGGAGTCTTCGGGGTGCCGAGCTTCCTCGTCCCTCAGGCCAGCGGCCCGCCGGCCCTCTATTTCGGCCAGGACCGCCTCCTCTTCGTCGAGAGGGCCCTGCGGCGCGGCACCGCCCACAGCTGACCCGGGCGAACCGCCGATCCTTGCAACTTGTAAGCAGTGCGGCCGTCCCCGAAGCCGGGACGGGCCGCGCTTGTCTAGTCGGTCGCGTCCTTGTTGAAAAAGAGCGTGATCGTAAGACAGTGGAACTCGCGATCCGAGCTTTGGGTGACCACCTTGTCGACGATACGCAGCCCGGGGTTTGCGCGGAGCCAGCGAGTGATGTTCTCCCCCAGATCCTCCCTTTCGCGCGCTTTGGTAGCGGAAAAGACCTTCACGCCGTTGAACGCCATCTCCCTGTCTCCTTGCCTATCTCCGGGCCAAAATTTCCGGCCAAAATTCAGCCAGCATTCAGATAGTTCGTATCGGGGATGAAACAGCTACTTTTATCATAGCTGCCCCGGCGGCTCGTGAATTATTTCTCTCGGCAGCTGCGTATTGACCAGCGGAAATCCCCCTCGCTATGATGTCCGCAAAACGCCGTCAAGATCGGCGGTAGATGAGGACTGTGATGCACGTAGCCAGCTCGGACCTGTGTTTTATTGCCGCCAAGCGCACCGCGTTTGGCACCTTCTGCGGCACCCTCAAGGACCTGTCGGCGACCGAGCTCGGGGTGATCGCGGCCAAGGCGGCGCTGGAGGCGGGCGGGGTAGCGCCGGGCGAGATCGATCAGGTGATCTTCGGCAACGTCATCCAGTCTTCGGCCGACGCGATTTACCTGGCGCGCCACATCGGGCTGCGCGCCGGCTGTCCGGTGCCGGCCCCGGCGCTGACCCTCAACCGGCTGTGCGGCTCGGGGTTTCAGGCGGTGGTGACGGCGGCGGAGCAGCTCTTGCTCGGGCAGGCGAGCGTCGTTCTGTGCGGTGGCACCGAGTCGATGACCCAGGCCCCCCACGTGGTGCGCGGGGCCCGCGTCGGCCTGCCGTTTGGCAAGCCGAGCCCGCTGTCCGACTCGCTGTGGGACGCGCTGACCGACTCGTTTACCGGCATGCCGATGGCGATCACCGCCGAGAAGCTCGCCGAGCAGTACAAGGTCGGCCGCGCCGAGTGCGACGAGTTCGCCCTGTCCTCGCAGAAGCGCTGGGAGGCGGCGCACAAGGCCGGCGCCTTCGAGGCCGAGCTGTGCCCGGTCGAGCTCACCAGCAAAAAGGGCACCACCCGCTTCATCGTCGACGAGCACCCGCGCCCCCAGACCACCACCGAGGTCCTCGCCAAGCTGCCGCCGGTGTTCAAGAAGGACGGCGTCGTCACCGCGGGCAACGCCTCGGGCATCTGCGACGGCGCCGCGGCGCTCATCCTCACCACCGGCAAGCGGGCGGCGGAGCGCGGCTACAAGCCGATCGGCCGGCTGCTCGGCTGGGGGGTCGCCGGCTGCGATCCGACGGTCATGGGCATCGGCCCGGTGCCGGCGATCCGGCGCCTGCTCGAGGTGACGGGGACCAAGCTCGCCGACTACGACCTGTTTGATGTGAACGAGGCGTTCGCGCCGCAGTACCTGGCGGTCGAGCGCGAGCTCGGGCTGCCGCGCGAGCGCACCAACCTCTGCGGTGGTGCCATCGCGCTGGGCCACCCGCTGGGCGCCTCGGGGGCGCGGATCACCGCGCACCTCCTGCACGCGCTCGCCCGCACCGGCGGCAAGCGCGCCATCGGTGCCGCCTGCATCGGCGGCGGTCAGGGCATTGCAGTGGCGGTCTCAGCGGTATGATCCGAGAAGCAGTCTAAGGAACGGAGTACCGATGCACAGCGGACAAGGCCAAGGACAAGGCCAAGGACAAGGCCAAGGACAAGGCCAAGGACAAGGCCAAGGATCGTTTGGCGACATCATCTACGACTGGAACACGCGCGACACCGCCGAGCCGCTGTGGCCGACGCGCTTCTCGCTGTTCGATGAGACGCTGCGCGATGGCATCCAGTCGCCCTCGGTGCACGACCCCGCCATCGAGGACAAGCTGCGCATCGTCCACCTCCTCGATCAGGTGGGCATCGAGCACCTGGACCTGAGCCTGCCGGGGGCCGGCCCGCGCGCCCTCGCCGATGGCATCCGCCTGGTCAAGGAGATCGCCGACCAGCAGCTGCGCATCCGCCCCGCCTGCGCCGCCCGCACCCACCTCAACGACATCCGGCCGATCGCCGAGATCACCCAGCGCACCGGCCTGCCGGTCGAGGTCATGACGTTCATCGGCTCCTCGCCGATTCGCCTGTACGCCGAGGACTGGGACGAGCCGCGCATGCTGCGGCTGTCGGCCGAGGCGATCAAGTTCGCGGTCGACCACGGCCTGCCCTGCACCTACGTCACCGAGGACACCACGCGCGCCCGGCCGGAGATGCTGGCGAGCCTGTTCAAAAATGCCCTGGACTGCGGCGCCCAGCGCCTGTGCATCTGCGACACCGTCGGTCACGCGACGCCCGACGGGGTGCGCAGCGTGCTCGCCTTCACCCGCGCCGTGGTCGACGGCATGGGGCTCGGCGGCAAGGTCGGCATCGACTGGCACGGGCACAACGACCGGGGCCTCGGCGTCATCAATGCGCTGTGGGCGCTGCGCTCGGGGGCGGATCGGGTGCACGGGACGATCCTGGGGATCGGCGAGCGGGTCGGCAACGCGGCAATCGACCAGATCCTGGTCAACCTGCACCTGCTCGGGGCGCTGCCCGGCGGGCGCGATCTGTCCAAGCTCGTCGAGCTGGCCGAGCTGGTCTCGCGGGTCTGCAAGGTGCCCATCCCCTACAACTACCCGGTGCTCGGCAGCGACGCGTTCCGCACCGCCACCGGCGTGCACGCCGCGGCGATCATCAAGGCCGAGCGCAAGGGCGACGCCTTCCTGGCCGACCGCATCTACTCGAGCGTGCCGGCGGAGCTATTCGGGCGCCAGCAGGAGATCGAGATCGGCCCGATGTCCGGCGAGTCGAACGTGATCTACTGGCTGCGCTGCCACAAGCTCGAGCCCGAGGCGGCGCTGGTCAAGCAGATCATCGAGCTGGCCAAGAACGCCAGCCGCCTGCTATCGACGGAGGAGCTGCTCGCCGTCGTGCACGGCCCGCGACCCGCGTGAACCTTTGCCCACGACCGTTTCCGGCTGTGACCAGGCCCTGACCAAGCCCTGACCAAAATGGAGAGCCAGTCTTTTATGAATAGCGACCACAAGTTCAACGGGGTGAAGGTCTTCTCGGCGACGATGGCCCAGGAGCGCGATCAGCTGGGCGAGAAGCTTACCGCCTGGCTTGCCGATCGACCCGAGCTGCAGGTCGTCGACACCATCGTGACGCAGTCGAGCGACGAGGCGTTCCACTGCCTGGCGATCACGCTCTTTTACTTCGATCCGCGGGTCAGCGCCTAGGCAGCGACGCGTCGTCGTCAAACACCAGGGCGCGCAGGGGTCGCGGGCGATCGCGATAGAGGGCGAAGACGACCTCGGTGAGGCGGCCGCGGCGCAGGCGGAACAAGAGCTCGCTGGCCGAGCTGGTGATGAGGAACAGGCCGACGCCCGAGCCGCTGATCTTGGCCTCGATGGGGCTCTTGCGCAGCCGCTGTGACTCGGAGCAGCGGATAAGATAGCCGAGCACCGTCGAGGCGCGCAGGGCGCCGAAGCGATCGCGCACCGCGATGACGATCCGCTTGGGGTCGGCGGCGAAGCGCACCACCGCCTGCTCGTCGGGCGGGGCGCGGACGGTCAGGCGGTCGGAGGCGGAGAAGTGGCTGTAGCGCGGCAGG
>DAOMZC010000642.1:0-4363 GCA_035437965.1 Pseudomonadota bacterium | reverse complement strand
GCGGAACACCCGCGCCGCGCTTCACTCACGCGCCCACATTTCCGGGTTGAAGATTGCCGCGAGTGAGAACCGGAACAATCCGTCCGCGCGGCATCGGGCCAGTGTGCGGACGGGCTGTGGTCCGCCCGGCGGTCAAGTACTTGCAGTGATTCCTTCTTCATCTGTAGCGCGCAGAACCGGTCGGTTGGAACATGACTCTGCGACCACTGATCGGCTATGATCGCCGGGCCGCCCATAGGCAAAGCGGCAAAGCGAGCCTGCCCATGCATCAGTACCTGAAGCTGACCTGCCTCGTTCCGGCAATGCTCCTCACCTTCCTGCAGCTGCCGCGTGGCCGGGCCCAGGGCTACGAGCCGCCGGCGCTGGCGGGGCCCGGTGATTCGCTCCCGCCACCACCGCGCGTAGAGACTCCGGTACTGATCGAGATTGGCGGCAGCGAGTCGCCGTTCTCTGCTGTGACTGTCGGATGGCAGAGCTGCCGGGTTCCCTGTCGGCTGTACGTTGCACCCGGTTTGCAGCCGGTCATTGCCACGGGCAAGGCGGGCTTTATCACCCATGTCGAGGTGCCGCGGAGCTCGGCGCGCCTGGACCTTGTGGACCGCACCGGCAGCTACCGGGTCGCCGGAGCCATCCTGATTCCCACCGGCATTGCGACGGCCGCTTCGCTGTGGGCGTTCGGTCTGGCCTGCGGCCGTAACTCCAGCTGCGCGGTGGCGAACTTCACTGGGTGGCCGGTGCTCGGCATTGCTGCCATGTTTACCGGCATCGGTCTGCTCGGCTACGCCGCCGGGCGCGACCGATACGGGCTGCGCGCCACTCCGGTCATGCAGCCTGTCGGCGCGCTCCGCCTGACCGGTCTAGCCGCCGCCCCGACCGCCGATGGCGCAGCCACGGGCGCGTCGTTCGCATTTTAGCGCCGGCGTGGCGCCTGGGTCTTATTAAGTCCGCAGCGCGTCCGCTCTCGCTTACTTGCTCTTTTCATCGACGCCAAAGTGGTCGGCGAGCGTTGCCGGGTTGAATGTCATTGCGCGCCGCTGCGGGCGGTGGGCGCAGGGCTTGGAAGGCTCCCGGGACGACCGCGGATCGATTGCGCGCGCCGCGGCCCGAAGGGCCTGGGCCTGGCTACTGCGGGGCCGGAGCGATGCCGCGGTAGGCGGTGTTGGTCCCCGCCTTGGCCAGCCCCTTGGCGGCGATCGTGTTGAGGGCGCTGCCGTCATCGACGAAGCTCACCACGCGCGGGGTGGTCTCGGCGGTGGTCGCCACCAGTACCACGTCCTTGCCGCTGATATAGCCCATGAGCCCGCGGGCGCCGCCGGTCAGCCCATTGTTGAGCGTCCCATCGAGCTTCCACGTCCCGGCGGCGAGCGACCAGCGCTGCACCCCACCGCCGCTGGCCGTGGCGCTGTCATCGGCGACATAGAACACGTCCAGGCCCGGCTGGGCGTTGCGGTCAAAGCCGACGAAGCCGTAGCCCGAGCTCGCCGTCTGAGCGGCAAAGCCGGGCAGCGGCGTGGTGGTGGTCGCGGTCTTGGGCGTCCCGGTTCCCACCATGTTCACCCCACGGTTGGTCGCCGAGGCGCTGCTTACATAGAGCTGACCATTGAAGATATTTACCCACCGCATGTTGATGTTGACGGCGTTGAGCTGGACGGGCGCCGTGGCCTGGGTGAGGTAGAAGGTGCCCGTGGCGCCGCTGGCCCACAGCGCCTTACCATCGGTGCTGGCCGCGCCGCGGATCGAGCTGCCCGACAAGAAGTCGGCCGCCGTGCTGGTGTCGACGACGTTGGCGCCATCGATGATGCCGACGACGCGGTTGGTCGCCGCCGAAGTCGTGGTCGCCACCGCCAGGGTGCCGACATCGGCGTCATAGCCGGCAAGCAGCAGGTACTTGCGATCCGTCGACAGGGTCAGCGAGCCCTCGCCAATCGACGAGCCACCCAGGGTCAGCCGCTTGTTCGCGGCGGCGACCGCGGTGGGCAGCGCGATGGGGGTGCCGACCATGGACCCATCGCTGATCTTGCGGCGCTCCAGGAACGCCGCTGTCGCCGCGCTGGTCAGGGCGGCGTTGCCGTCACCTACCCGGACGACCACGAACTCGGTGGGGGCCGGCGGGGGGGCCAGATCGGCGCCGGCGAAGTCAGGCACCGGCGTCGTCGCCAGATCCCCGGGCTCGGCCAGATCCGGCAGCTGCATCGCCAGATCGGGAGTCGGCGTGGGCGCCGTCGTCTCATCGCGGCAGTCGGCGGCGGCAAGCAGGACTAAGGGCGCAAATAAGACAGGGGAATACGCACGGTTCATGGTGCCTCCTCGTTAAGCCTTGCTACAAACGGACAGATGAGTGCTCACTCAGCGTAGCACGCATAAGTAGGTGAATGAACCGGCGTCAGGTCAAAGGCGCAAACAGGACTGCAACCAGAGCCGCAAACTGCGCTGCTAATAAAGACCGACAGTAGGGGCGGCCAAGGTCGTCATAGCTCGGTCGCTGCGAAAAATGACCGCCGGCAGCGGCTTTACACCGCGCGGCTCGTACTCCCGCTTACCTACATCGACACCAGGGCCCCCGCCGCGATAGGATCGACGCGGCCAGCCCTTGTCTTACTTAATCTGCTTCAGAGCAAGGGCCCGGTACGAAACAGACAGCGACTCCGCTTCACCTTCATGGAGGTCCATATGTTCCGTCCGCGTGCCAGCACCCTAGTGACCGGCCTCTTACTGACCGCCATCGGCTGCCGCAGCGAGCCGCAGCAGATACCGCCCGTACCTGAAGCGGATATGTCGGTCGCGGACATGGCGGTCGCGGAAGACGGTCCGAGCAGCGACGGCGCGACCGGCGGGAGGCCTCCTCCGGTGCTCACCGCGGGCGCCAGCAACCGCTTCCTCCTGCGCGGTACGATGCTGACGCCGGGCGGACCGATGGTCGGCGAGCTCTTGGTCGAGTCGACCAACATCACCTGCGTGGCGCCCTCGTGCGCGGCCATGCCCGGGGCGGTCGGCGCGACGGTCATCCAGACCAGCGGCATCATCCTGCCGGGCCTCATCGATGCTCACAACCACGGACTCTTCAACATCTTCGACGAAGGCGACTGGAACCCGGGCAAGTTCTTCAACAGCCACAACGACTGGACCGCCAACGACGCCCGCTACAAGCAGGTCGTGGATGCCAAGCAGTACCTGAACAGCGAGGGGACCTCACCCGTCGACTACCGCTGCGAGATCGACAAGTACACCGAGATCAAGGCGCTCATCGCCGGGACGACTTCGTTCACCCTGGCTCCGGGCGCGATCGAGCTTGCCTGCTACTCCTCGCTGGTGCGGACCATCGACACCGCGCGCAACGGCCTGGGCGTGGACAAGCTGCGCACCTCGATCTCGGTGCCGGACAACACCACCGCGCAGGGGATCTGCAACGCCTTCACCGCGGGCACCGCCAACGCCTACGTAGTGCATGTCGCCGAGGGAATCAACGCCACCGCGCGCAACGAGTTCGCCACCCTGGAGAGCCGGGCCGGCGGCTGCCTGATTGCGCCGCAGACCACCATCGTGCACGGGACGGCGCTCGGAACGGCGGAGTTTACCAAGATGGCGGCGGCGGGCATGAGGCTCGTGTGGTCGCCCAAGTCGAACCTGTTTCTTTATAACGACACGACGCGCATCGATCTGGCGATTGCCGCCGGAGTGTCGACGATCGCGCTGGCTCCCGACTGGTCGCTCGGTGGCAGCATCAACATGCTGGACGAGCTGAAGGTGGCGCGCCAGGTCAGCAGCACCCGCTGGCCGGGGCTCCTCAGCTCGCGGCGGCTGTTCGAGATGGCGACCATCGATGCCGCGCGCGCCCTCGGCGTGGACGCGTACGTCGGCTCGCTGGAGGTCGGCAAGCGCGCCGATCTGGTGCTGTTGAGCGCCGATCCGAGCCAGCCCTATGACGCGGTGATCGCGGCCGCTCCCAAGAACCTGGAGCTCGTCATGGTCGATGGGCGGGCGCTTTACGGCGAGCCGGTCCTCAAGGCCGCGGGACCGGCGGCGCCAGGCTGCGAAGGCGTGACCATGTGCGGCGCGAGCAAGTTCCTCTGCGTCGCCGAGACCTCCACGGCGAACAAGCTGAACCAGACCTACGCCGACATCCTGCAGGCGCTAAAGACCGGGCTCGCCGACTACGACGTGGTAGCCGCGACGATGGGGATCGGCCCGTTCTCGCCGATCGCGCCGCTGCAGACCTGTAAGTAATCAAGCCGCGCCCAGCCGAAGCCCATCATTTTCAATTAGCTTTTCACCGACTGCGTTGACCCCGAAGACCGAAAGCCGCGCAGGACGCGCGCGGTGGGGGGGGGCTCCGCCCGGCCCGGCCGGGGGGAGGGGGGCGGGC